>JBBSIW010000028.1:0-11970 GCA_038231895.1 Solirubrobacterales bacterium
ACCTCGGCGGCGACTACTACAGCCGCCGCAACCCCGAACGCCAAACCAAACGCCTCGTCGCCCACCTCGAACGACTCGGACACACCGTCACCCTGCAGGAGGCCACTGCCGCATAGGGCTCAGCCGGGTTTTCCCCTTAGAACGGACGCAAGTTCTTCGTCGAGGTCAAGAAGCAGGGCCCTGCGGGCAACGCCGAGGAGCGGGCGTTCAAGCACCACACAGTCCAGTTCTACAAGCTGCTGCAACAGCAGTTCGGTTACGACTATCACCCGTACGTGACGATCTGGTGCGAAAGTCTCGCGGTGCTACCGCGTTACACGCGCAAGGCCGTGCACCTCTCGAGCCCGACCAGTACTTCCTGTGGGCGAACTATGATCTGCAGCCGCTCTGCGAGTACCTACGGGCCCGTTGCGCGGCCTGGCTTGACGACGAGAGCTAGAAGAGCGCTGGCGCGCTCTCGGGCGCGGTGACCTCGACCGGCATCAGGTCTCGAGTGGCATTCTCGACGGCATCCTCGTCCGGGCCGACCACGAACAGCAGCTCCTTGTTGCGCAGGTGCGAGACCTCCCCGACCTTGTCCCCGGGGGGATTGAAGATCCCGATCTGTGCGCCGACGTAGCGTTTGAAGTCGATGGCGACCGAGCGCATGTATCCCTTCTCGGACAGCACGGCAGCGACCTCCTCTAGGTCGTGGTAGCCCTCGTTGTTGAACGAGACGACAATCCACGGCGTCGGGAGCGCTTCGATGAGGCCGGAGAACGCAGCCCAGGACCGGGGCCGGCTGTTGTACTCACTCTTCGTCGTCTTGCAGTCCAGGCGCTTGCAGGCGACACCGTAGAACTCCGATGCGTCCCACCGCATCAGGGTTTCCCAGATGTGGTAGTTCGAGAAGTACGAGTGCTGGTTGTAGGGCGGGTCGAGGTAGGCGAGTTCGTAGTCGGAAAGCTGAAGCGCGAGCTCGTTAGCGTCCATGCGCGACACCGTTCCGGCCGGGCCCCTCACCGAGGTGGGCTCGCGCAACTCGAGCGGGTTGAACGACCGCGGTGCCCACGTCTTCACGTAGGCCATCTGGAGTCCGCACGTGGAGTCAACGCGGTCGGCGGCCTCCATGAGGCTGGTAAGCAACAGGCCGCGCTCGACGTCGGAGAGTTCCAGGCGGTCTATCTCGTTGCGAATGGCGTCCACGCGGCGTCCGTTCTCCGGCTGGAAGAACCGCGACTGCACGCAGAAGGTCTCGGTGAAGTAGCCGTGCTCACCGGGCAGGCCACTGAGGTGCCTCAACAGACGGCGGAGGCGCTCGCGGTCCACCGTCTCATCGGCGGCGATGTAAGCCTGCCCCAGCACCTCGCTATAACTGGCGAGGTCGTTGGAATGCACGCGCAGCCCTGCGCGGCGCAAACCCTGGCCTACACGAGTGGTTCCGGCAAACACGTCGCAAGCGGACGCGACGGGCAGCCGTCGAGCCATGCGCTCGATAGCGGGCACGAGCACACGCTTGGAGCCGATGTACTTGACCACGACGCAGACGATACGTGCCGGCGCGGTCATACCGGATCACCGCTGGACACCCGCCGGTTCAGCAGCGCCCCGCGGACCTGCCCCCTGCGGCAGCCGAGTGCTGGGACATCGAGCAGCATCTTGGTGCCCTGGAGATTGGGGCCAGCGCTCTGATCCCTGGCCTGGAGCGGCAACACCGCCAGGAGGCTGCCGTCTGCCATGCGTAGGGAAACTGCCTTCCCCCCGTTACGTCACCCCCGGCGCCCGCCCGACTCTGCTCGCGCGCACCAGTCGAGCGTCGGCTCGCCGTGGCCGAGCCGAACTACTTCGTGGCAACCCTTCGGCGCGCCGGTGTGACCAAGTGCAGGTCCCGGCGCGCAAGCGCCCCTCAGCGAACCGGTGTGATCGTCGTCGCTGACATTCGCAGCTGCGTACGGCGCACCCGCGTCAACGATCGCGAGCGTCACGCCACTCCTCGGTGAGCAGCGCCTCCATTTCGCGGCCAGTGCTCCGGCCACGGCTGCGGCCGACGGCGGGGAAGCCAAGGGAGCGCTCGTCGCTCGCGTCGAGCCCGAGATGCAAAGCGAGCGCGGTGCGCGCGACTGCGGAGATGGTCGTCCGGCGACGGTGGGCCTCGCGTTGCAGTGCAAGGGCCAGATCGTCTGGAAGGCTCAGTGAGGTGCGCTTCATAAGATAATACTGACATCGCTCGATCGTCGCCGGATCGCGCCTTCCGGCGTCGATCCGTCCGATGCGCCATCGATGCTTCCCGACAATGGGCGAGCTGTCGGATCATCCACCGGGAGACTTCGAGCTCTTTGCCAAGCGCTGGCTGCCCGGCGTCGTCGCGGTCTTCCTCCGGGCAGTTCGTGATCCGGCTCTGGCCTACGATCTCGCCACCGAGACGGTCGCGACGGCACGTGTGCGTTGGGCGTCGGCGCCCCAAGGCGTCGAGCCGGTCACGTGGCTGCTGGAGCTGGGGGCGGATGTCCTCGCCGCAGCGGTTGAACGCAAGCGCGTTCCCTCGATCGAGCGGCGTCGCGACCACCAGCCTCGATCCGTCACGCTCACGGTCGCGCAGCAGCAGGAGCTCATGGCCCTGGCCGAGGCTCGTCTCGAGCTGCCCGTGGACGCGCGCACCGTCGCGGACGCGCTCGCCCGCACGCCTCCGATGCACGCGTTGCGCGAGCTGGGCCGCTCGGACCTGGTGCACGCCGAACCGCTTCCGGACCATCAGCGGGACCGGCATGGACGCTGAGCTCTCGCCCGAGCTTCTCGACGGTGCGCTCGCGCTCGCGGGCGTTGCCGAGCGGGGGCCGGCACCGCCCGCCGTACCTGCCCCCGACCGGCTTGGCGCCCACCACGTGCTCCGCTACGCGACCGGCGACGAGGCCGTCGCCTACCGACGCATCATGCGAGTGCTCTATCTCGAGCACCAGGCGTTCGGGCTGCGCCTGCGACCAGCTCAGGTCGCCGACCGGCTGCGCGAGCGATACGCGCTCGCGCTCGACCCCGACTGGCTCGAGAGCCGTCTCGACGCGCTCGATCGCTGGGGCGCCCTCAAGCGCGATCACGACGCCAGCCTGGCATCGACCGCGGCCGAGTGGCGGCGCAACCGCTATACCTACGACGTCACCCCGGCCGGCCGGCTGACCGAGGAACTGCTCGCCCAGCTCGACGCGCTCGGTGAGGAGATCGGACGCCTGGACACCGCTCGCCTGCCGTCGATCCGCGACGCGCTCGCGAAGCTCGCCGCCGAGCTCGACGCCCCCGAGCCCGACGGCACCCGCCTGCGTCAACTGTTCGAGAGCGTCCTGTCCGAGGTCGAGGCGCTGCACGCCGGCGCGCTCGCGTTCATGCGGTCGCTGGGAGACCTGATGCGCGCTGTGGAGCGGGTCCCGGAGGAAGAGTTCGAGCGCGGCAAGGGGGCGCTCGTGGAGCATCTCCAGGGCTTTCGCCAGAGCCGGCGGGAGCACTCGGCCGAGGTGCTCGCGCTGCTCGATCGCATCGAGGCGTCCGGCGCGCAGCGACTGGTGGGCCGAATTACTGAGGCGGAGCAGTTCGTCGCCCTGCCGGGCGGCGCCACCGTCGAGGAGCAGCGGGCCCGGCGCCACGCGGAGCTGCTCAGACGGTGGAACGGCCTGCAGGCATGGTTCGTCGGCGACGACGCCAGCGGGTCGCCGTGGCGCACGCTCAACGACCAGGTGGTCGACGCGATCCGCGCAGTGCTCGCGATCGCCGAGCGGCTCATCGAGCGACGCTCCTCGCGCGTCGATCGCGCCGGGGTCCTCCTTCACCTCGCGGCGCGCGTGGCCGGCGCGCCACCGGGAGAGCCCACCGCCTGGCTGCGTACGGCACTCGGCCTGCGCACGCCGCGCCACGTGGGCGTTCCTGAGGCGGACCCCGAGCAGGTCGCCGACCGTGGTCGCACGCCGTGGCGGGACGCACCGCCGGCGCCGGTCGTCGCCCACCTGCGCTCTCCGGGCACGGGCAAGCCGGGAGGAGGGCGCGGCGCGCCGATCGTCGATCTCACCGAGCGGCGGCGCCAGCTCGAAGCCCGCCGCAAGCACGAGCGTGAGGAGCTCGACCAGCTGCTGCGTCGCATGACGGACCGTGGTCCGCTCACGCTGTCGGTGCTTGAGCGGGTCGACGCACACGAGTTCCACCACCTGCTCGCCTGGATCGGCCGTGCCTACGAGGCGCCGCCCACCGCGGACGGCACACGCCGCGCGAGCTCCAGCGACGGGCGGGTGACGATCGTGCTGCGCCAGCCCCGCGATCCCCAGCGCGAGCGCACCCGCCTGCGCGCCCCGCACGGCACGCTCGAGCTGCCCGACTTCCACGTCGAGGTGCTCCAGCGATGACGTCGCGCGAGCAGGAGGACCGCGACGAGCGTCGCACGGCGCTGCGGTCCCTGCTGGCCGCGCCCTTCGTCGACGCCGCCGACCCCACCTACGCGCTCGTCCGCCGCCACGAGCGCGAGCTGGCCACGACGCTGCAGTCGACCTACGGCTACCAGCTCGAGGTTGGCAGCACCGCCGCCCGCGCGTCCGGCCCGCCCACTCCCGCTGGCCTGCGCCGCCCGCTGCGGATCCGGCCGACGAGCGCCAGCGGCCGTCAGCGACCGCCAGACGCCTGGCCTGCGCTGAGCGACCGCGGTTGCGTGCTGCTGCTGCTGACGCTCGCCGCGCTCGAGCGGGGCGGCGCCCAAACCGCGATCGCCGAGCTCGGGCGGGCTGTGGAGCTCGCCGGCGCCGACGTCGAGCCGCCCCTGGCGGTCCAGTTCGCCGAGCGCGCCGAGCGTGTCGCGTTCGCCGATGGGCTCGACCTCCTCTGCGCTTGGGGGGTGCTCGAGCACGCGTCGGGCTCGCACGACAGCTACGTCCGTCGCCAGCAGGGTGAGGACGAGGCGCTCTTCACCGTCGACCGGCGGCGCCTCGCACTGCTGCTGCGCGACCCGGCGGCGGCCCTGGAGTGCACGACGCTGGCCGAGCTGCTCGACGAGTCCTCGCGCTACCCGCCCACACCCGAGGGCGAGAACCGCGCACGCGCGGAGCGGCTCGCGCGCCGGCTCACCGAGGACCCCGCACTCGTGCTCGCAGACCTCGGCGACGACGACCGGGCCTACTTCGTCGGCCAGCGCGCCCGCATCGAGGCCGCGGTCGCGAGCGCCACCGGCTACGGCGTCGAGCGGCGTGCTGAGGGCAGCGCCCTGATCGCCGACGACCGCACGTTCACCGATGTCCCGTTCCCGACCAACGCCACGGTGAAGCAGGCCGCGCTGCTGCTGTGCGACACGCTCGCGAACGCCGAGCCGGGCGACGTGCTCAGCGCGGAGGCGTTGCGCGACGCGGTGTGCGACCTCGTCGTCGCCCATGGCCGTCACTGGGGCTGCGACGCCGACGACCCGGCGCAGGTGGCCGCACTCGCCGTTGCGGCCACCGAGGTCCTCGTCGCTTGTGACCTCGTACGGCGCGCCGCGACGGGAGGCGTGCACCCGCGCCCGCTCGCGGCGCGGTTTCGGACGCCCACGGTCAGGACCGCGGGAGCACAGCCATGACCTCCGATGCCAACCGCTGGCGGCCGCGCCGCGCGGGCATAGTCAATCTCTACGAGTACGGCGACCAGGTGTTCGACTTCGCCGGTGGACGGCTGCTGCTGCGCGGTCCCAACACCTCGGGCAAGACCAAGGCCCTCGAGCTGCTGCTGCCCTTCTGCCTGGATGGCGATATCCGTCCGACGAAGCTCGACCCGTTCGCCTCGGGGTCCAAGGACATGAAGTGGAACCTCGTCGGCTGCGCCGACGTCGACCGGCGCGTGGGCTACGTATGGCTGGAGTTCGAGCGCCTCGACGAGACGGGCAGGACGCTGCGCCTGACCGCGGGCATCGGGCTGCGGGCGCACACGGGGCTGCCGACCGTCACCCGTTGGTACTTCGTCGCCCGTGATCGCTGCGTCGGCTCGGACCTCATGCTTCTCCGCGGCCGCGATCCGATCGGGAAGTCCGACCTCGTCGCGGCGCTCGGCGACGACGGCGAGGTGCTGGACAGTCAGCGTGACTACCGCTCGCGTCTGAACGACCTTCTGTTCGGCTTCCCCGGCGAGGAGCAGTACCAGACCATGCTCCGGCTGATGCTCGACCTGCGCCGGCCCCACCTGTCGAAGACGCTGAATCCCGATGGCGTGGCAGCCCAGCTCGCTGCGGGCCTCCCTACGGTGGACGAGGGGCTCATGCGCCGACTCGCCGGAGGACTTGAGCAGCTCGAGACGCTCGAACGCGGCCTCGCGCGATTGCGTGACGTGCGTGAGCGCGTCCGCCGGTTTCACCAACGCACCTACAGCGCGTATGCCCGCGCCGTCGTCCGCGAGCGCGCCGACGCGCTGCGCCAGGCGCAGACGACGGTGGACAATGCGGCCGAGCAGCTGCGCACGACGCGCGCGGCGCTCACCGTCGAGCGCGAGCGAGCGGACGCCGCGACGGCGGAGCGCGACGCCGCCGAGGCCGACGTGGTGCGGCTGTCGGCGGAGGAGCACGCGCTCATCGGCTCGGCATCCTGGTCGTCGGTCGCCGAGGTCGAGGCGCTGCGGGGGCAGGCCGCGGCCCAGCGAAACGCTGCGGCGGGCGCGCGCGAGCACGCCGACAGCGCCGCCTCGGACGCAAGTGGATTGGAGGCGGAGGTCATCACCGCCCAGGCCGCGGCCGAGGCGCAGCGCGAGCAGGCCAGCGCCGATCTCGACGGTGCGCTGGAGCTCGCTCTGCGAGCGGGCCTGGTGCAACGGGCGGACGTCCTCGCCACGCAGCTGCGCGACGGCTCCCTGGCGCCCGAGGCCTGGAGGACGCTGCTCCGCGACATCGCCGGTGACTGGCGCGACGTGCTCCACCGCCATCGCGAGCTGCTGAGCGCCGCGCGAAGCGCGGGCGCGGCGGCCGACCGGGCGCGAGCGAGCGAGCGCGAAACCGCGGCGCGCGTCGAGCAGCTGGCGGATCGGCGCGGCGCGAGTGAGGAGCAGCTCGAGGTCGCCCGCGAGGCGCTGACGTCTGTGCTGCACGACTGGCGCACCACGCTCGTCGAGCTCGACATCGACGACGATGCCGCGGCAGCGGCTCTCGAGCTCGCGCATGCCGGCCAGGCGCCGGCCGCCGCACTCGCCCCCGCCGCGGACCGCGCGCGCACCACCCTCGCGGACACGCGCTCGCGTATCGCGGCCGCGCGAGCCAGAGCCATAGAGACGTGCACCGCGACCAAGGCGGAGATCGAGCGCCTCGCCCTCGCGCGCGACGACGGGCCGCCCGCGCCCGCCTGGCGGCGCGCAGACCGCAGGGGGCGCGCCGGCGCGCCGCTCTGGCAGCTCGTCGACTTCACGGTGCAGGTTCAGGCGGAGCAGCGCGCGGCCCTGGAGGGGGCGCTCGAGGCGATGGGTCTGCTCGACGCCTGGGTCACCCCGAGCGGTCGCGTCGAGGATCCAGCCACCGCTGACGTCGTGCTCGCGGAAGGGCCTCCGACTCTCGACGCTTCGCTCGCAGACGCGCTCGAGCCTGCCACGGACCAACCGGTCTCTGCGGCGGTGGTGAGCACGGTGCTGGCCCGGGTTGGCCTCAGCGAGCGCGCCGCCGGTCCATGGGTCGACCTCGACGGGCGCTTCGTGCTGGGCCCGCTCACCGGCCGCGGGGCGAAGGCCGAGGCCGAGCACATCGGCGCCGCTGCCCGGGAGGCGCGCCGGATCGCCGAGCTTCAGACGAGCATGGCCGAGCTCGAGGCGGAGATCGCAACGCATGCCGAAGGGCTCGCCGAAATCGACCGCCGCCGCCAGGCGCTCGAGGCGGAGCTCGCCGGGCTGCCGGCCGTCGACCCGGTGGCATCGGCGTGCGATGCGGTACGGATCGCTTCGGCGATGGAGACCGACGCCGCCCGGCGACACGAGCAGGCGCTGGCCGCCGCCCGCAGCGCAGGTGACACGGAGGTCGCCGCGGACGCAGCGCGCCGCGAGCACGCCGCCGATCACGGCCTCACACCGCAGGTCGACGAGGGCGGCCTCGACCGGCTGCGCGAAGCCTGCGCCGAGCTCACCGGCGTCGTCAGCACTGTCGCGCGCTCCTGGTCGCTGGCGGCGCGGGAGGCCGAGTCGGAGGCGGCTTTTTCTGATCGCGCCGGCGAGGCGCAACGTGCCGCGCACGAGCGCGATCAGCGAGCGCGCGGTGAGCAGGCCGAAGCGGACCGGCTCACCGCCGAGCACGCTGCCCGCGAGCAGGCGCTCGGCGCGACCGGGGAGGATCTGCGCCGGCGCCACGCACAGGTCCAGGGCCAGTTGAAGAGCAGCCGGGACCTCCATCGGCAGGCTGGCGAAGCCGCACAGGCTGCCGCGGTCGCCGCAGCCGGACTCGAGCACCAGGCCGAGGCGCACGCCGCCGAGCACGAGCGCGCTCGCCAGCACCGGGAGGGGACCAGCGCTGCGGTCGCCGAGCTCGGGGGCTCCGGCATCCTGGCGCTCGTCCTCGGCGACGCCGCTCCCGGCGATGTCGAACGCGCCAGCGCGTGGACCTTCACCCGCACGCTCGAGGTCGCCCGCGCCCTCCCGGAGGAGCTCGTAGCGGTGCGCAGCGCGTCGGGTCCGCTCGCCGTCGAGGTCCAGCGTCAAGTCCAACTGCTGGACCGCGAGCTCGCCGAGGCCGATATGGGCGCCTACGCCAGCCGAGGAGAGGATGGCCTGCTGCTCGTGCGCGTGACCGAGGGCGCCGGGGAGCAGGCCCTCGCGCAAGTGCTCAAAGCGCTGAGCGGCGAGATCGCGGACCGCGAGCGCGTGCTCACGACGGAGGAGCGACGCGTCTTCAGCGATGCGCTGGTGGAGGAGATCGCCGACCACCTGCGTCACCGCATCCATGAGGTGCGCGGGCGCGTCGAGCGCATGAACGTCGTCCTCCGGCGCAGCCCGACCTCGGCGGGAAAGACCGTCGAGCTGGACTGGCAACCGCTCGAGGACGACAGCGGCACGCAGCGCGCTGCGCTCGCGCTGCTGCGCCGCGACGTGCGTCACCTCGGCGAGGAGACTCGGCGAGAGCTGATCGCGTTCTTCCGCCAGCGGGTCGAGGCCGCCCGGCGCGAGCACGCGTTCGGTGGCGACCCACAGCCGATGGCCGACACGCTGGCGACGGCGTTCGACTACCGGCGATGGTTCGCCTTCGGCCTGCATGAGCGCAGCGACGCCGGCCGCGTTCGGCTGACCAAGAAGCGTCACGCCGTCGGATCCGGGGGCGAGCAGTCCGTGCTGATCCACCTGCCGCTGTTCGCCGCGGCGGCGGCGCTCTACGGTGACTCGCAGGCACCGCGACTGATCATGCTCGACGAGGCGCTGTCGGGGATCGACGACGGCACGCGCGAGCGCGTGCTCGAGGCGACGGTCGCGTTCGACCTCGATGTCGTCATGACGTCGCATGAGCTGTGGGGCACCTACCGGTCGGTGCCCCAGCTGGCGATCTACCAGCTGCACCGCGAGAACGGGGAGTTCGGCGTGCACGCGATCCCATTCGTGTGGGACGGGGACGTACTGCACGAGCTGGCGCAGGGCGAGCTGCTCGTGTGAGCCGGCAGCCCGACCCCGCGCTGCGTCGAGCGCTGGTCGCGGCGCGGGAGAAGCGAGAGCAGCGGGGCGCCACCGGCGACGGGCTTGTGGTCACCCATGCGCTGGAGCCGGAGGAGGCCCTGGCCCTCGACGGCCTGCTCTCCCTGCCCAAGCCGGTCCTTCCCGGGCGACCGGTGCGCATCCCGCTGTCACGGTTCGAGGCCGCGCTGCGGGAGTGCGGGATCGACCCGCGCGACGCGTACGAGGCCGTCGGCGACCGCCCGCTGCGAGACCGCCCCGCCGAGCAGGCGGCGGCTGGCCAGACAAGGACCGCCTTTCGCTCTTGGCTGGCTGACCACCTCGTGGCTCGCCAATGTCCCCCGATGGGCGCGTGGCTCAATGAGGCGGCGCGCCACGGTCGCATCCGCGCGGACATGCGGGCTCTCGTGGAGCGCGCCCTGGCCATTGTCGCAGCGCTGCCCGCCGTAGAGCCCGTGCAGCGTGCGGTGCTCTCGGCAGCGATGCTCGATGGCGACCCCCACAGGCTCGATGTGGGCACGCCGGTGCATCAGCTGACCGTCTCGCTGCTGAGAGCCGGCGCCGAGCTCGACGAGGCCGCGCCGGCGCGCGAGGTTTGGGCCGCTTGGAACGTGCTCGTGGACCCGATCTCCTCCACCGTGGCGACCCTCAACCTTCCCCTGCCCGCCGATGGTCAGCTCGCGCAGCTCCTCCAGCTGGTTCGCGGCTCCCACCTCGTCTTGACCCATGGGCAGCTGGCCAAAGCCGAACTGGGCTGGCCACCGGGAGTGCACTGCTTCACCTGCGAGAACCCCGCGGTCCTGGTAGCCGCCGAGCGGATGCTCGGCTCGAGGTGCCCGCCCCTGATCTGCACAGGCGGGTGGCCATCGGACGCCGTGAGAATACTCCTCAAGGCACTCCATGTAAGCGGCGCGCGACTTCACCACCACGGTGACTTCGACGTGGCCAGAGTGCAGATATTCCGCGATCTCGAGACGCGCTACGGCGCGCTGGCGTGGCGCTTCGACGTCGCTTCGTTTCGCGCCGCGCCGCACGGGACGGGACGCGAGGTTCCCGATCCGGACGCTGCGACCCTCGAGGCCGTCGTGGACAAGGTAGGGCTCGGGGTAGCCGAGGAGCTCGTGATCGACGATTTGCTGGGGGACCTGAGCGCTCACGCGGCTCGTGCTTGAGCGGCCGCGCCGCGGTAAACCCAAACTGGCCACGGAAGCGCGGCCGCTAGGAGATTTGTCGTTCCAGCCGACCGCCCCTCTACCGTCCGCGCGCGTGGAAGTGAACCGCAACGACCCATGCCCATGCGGCAGCGGCCGGCGCTTCAAGCGCTGCTGCCGGCACTCGCGGGCGACCCCCCGCCCGGTTGAGCCGCCGCCGAACCTGTCCATCCGTGAACGTGGGGAAACGGCGTGGCTCGCGCTGTCGTTCGAGTTCGACGACTCGCTCAACGCCGCGGTCAAGCGCCTCCCCGGCCGGCGCTTCGAGTGGGAGAGCAGGGAGTGGCTCGTGCCCTGCCGCCCCGAGGCGGCCGCCCCGCTGGTCGAGCTGCTGGACCGGTTTCCGTGGCTGACGGCTGGCCCCGAGGTCGAGCGCTGGCTGGCAGGCCAGCAGCGCTGGCGCGGCTACGTCACCGTCGAGGAGGCCGAGCGCGGGCCGGTGTTCGCCGTCCTGACCGTCGGGGGTCTTCCTCCAGCGCCTGAGCTCGCCCGAGACGGCTGGGTGCTCCTGCGAGCTGACCGGCGGCATGCCGAGCTGCTCGCGGACGAGCCGGAGCTGGAGCTCGACCCCCTCGCCGAGCGCTGCGCCGCCGACCTGCGAGCCGGTCGCCGCCCGCCGCCCGCCACGCTCGAGCTCGGCCATGACGACGAGGGCGAGGCCCGCCTGGAGCTGCATCCGCTATGGGGGCATGCTGCTCGGATGGCCTTTGCCGCCCTTCCGGAGGCGACCCACACTGCGCAGCGCAACGGTGACTTCTACTTCGCCGACGACCGTCGCCTGCCCGCCGTCCCGGCTGACGCCGCGCTCGCCCCCGAGCTCGATGGCTTTCTCGCCGCACACCCCGCTGTGGTGCTCTCCCGTGCCGCTGCGGAGCGCCTCGACGCACTACGTGCCCAGCAGCGCCGTTGGGCCCGGGCGATCGAGCTCTCCCGCGCTCGCGACGCGACCCTTGCCCTCCCCGCCCTGGGCGGTGAGCTGCGGCCGTTCCAGCGCGCCGGCGTCGCCTATGCCCTGGCTCAGCGCCGCACCTTCATCGCCGACGAGCAGGGACTGGGCAAGACCGTCCAGGCGCTGGCCGCGCTCGAGGCCGATGGTGCCTTCCCCGCCGCGATCGTCTGCCCCGCGGGCCTGAAGCTCAACTGGGAGCGCGAGGCGGAGCGGTGG
>JBBSIW010000029.1:0-11950 GCA_038231895.1 Solirubrobacterales bacterium
CCCCGGGGCGGCGCTGGGAGGCTCTGACACGATCAACCTGTGCCGGCTCTGGCCCCGGGTCACGCGTGCGGCTGCTGCGCCGCTTCCCGCGCCGCCCGATGTACCAGTCCTCCTGCTCTCCGGCGAGCTCGACCTTCGTACTCCGCTCGAGGACGCGCGGCGGGTGGCGTCAGCGTTCCCACGGGCAAGGGTGCTGGTTGTGCCCGACACCGGCCATGCCGCCCTGCCGGGAGACCGCTCCGCGTGCTCCGAACGCGCGGTGGCGGCGTTTCTAGGCGACCGCGCAGTGCACAGATGCCGCAGGGTCCCCGGGTCGCCCGTGGCGCCGTTCCTGCCTCGCCGCCTCTCGCAGGTCCGTCCCAGCCCCCACGTGCCCGGGCGAAGGGGACGCATCGTCGCGGCGGCCTTGCTCACGCTTGCAGACGTGCTCGACCAGGTCGACCAGGCCGTGGCCGACGAGGAGGGCGGCGGGCCTCATCACTCGAGCTTCGGGGGCGGCGGCCTGCGTGGCGGGCGCTGGCGGTTGGATGGCGATCGCCTGCTGATCCGCGGCGTCGTGCTCGTACGCGGTGTGCGCGTCAGTGCGCGCCTGGACGATCGCTTCGAGGAGATCGGGACGCTGCGCGTGGACGGGCCGGGAAGCCTCGACGGCAGGCTGGCGCTGGCGGACGGGCTGCGGGTGACGGGGTTGGTGGCAGGCCGGCGCGTGCGGCTGCGAGCCGCGGCGGCGCCGTTTCACAGCGCGGGCAGGGAAGCCGCCGCCGCGAGGGTGCGCTCGCGGCACGTCGTCACGGGTCTGCGGCGCGGGCGTTAGAAGGCGTCACGCTTCGCTCAGCGCGCCGGCGCGCGCCGGCGCCGCCGGAAGGCGGACGACGAAGCGCGTCCCGCCGGTCTCGCCCCTGGGCTCCAGCGTCACGGTCCCACCGTGAGACTCGGCCACGGCCTGCACGATGGAGAGGCCAAGGCCCGAGCTGCCGGCGCGATCACCGCCGCCGCGCACGAAACGCTCGAACACGCGGGCTGCGAGGTCGGCGGGAATGCCGGGGCCGTCGTCCTCGACCACGAGGGTCACCGCCCCGTCGTCGGCGCTCGTGGCCGCGCGCACATGGGTACCACCCGGGGTGTGGCGGACGGCATTCTCGATCAAGTTCACCGTCAGGCGCAGCAGTTCGTCGCGTGCGCCGTGGACCAGGGCGGGCTCGGCGTCGATCGACAGGTCATGACCGGCCGACACCGGTCCCAGCTCGCCGGCCGCCTCCGCGACGATCGAGCCAAGATCGGTCTCCTCGCGCGGCGGGGGGCGCCCCGTGTCGGCGCGCGCGAGGAGTAGGAGGTCGGCCACCAGCCGCCGCATGCGCTGGGAGGAACGCAGCGCGGCGTGGGCTGTCTCCGCTTGGTCGCCGTCGAGCTGCTCGGCGAGAAGCTCGAGGTTGGCCAGCACGCTCGTCAGCGGGGTGCGCAGCTCGTGCGAAGCGTCGGCCACGAAGGCGCGCTGACGCGTGAGCATGACCTCGGTCTCGCTGCGGGAGGCATCGAGCGCCTCGAGCATGCCTTCGAGCGTTCGTGCCAGCTCGGCGACCTCGTCGTCTGCCTCCGGATGGGGCAGGCGCCGGCCACCCGGGTCGCGGGTGCGCTCGACCTCGCGGGCCGCGCCGGTGAGCTCGGCGATGGGCGCCATCGCGCGCCGCGCGAGGGCGAGCCCGGCAAGGAGCGCAAGCGCCGCGCCGGCCAGGACGCCGATCACCAGGAAGATGCGCACCTTGCTGACCGTGCGCTCGACCTCGGACTGCGGGCGCGCGAACTGGAGCACGGCCTCGCCAGAGGGGGGGACCGAGATGAAGCGCGTTACGACCCGGTAGCCACCCACTTCGGTGGTGGCGGGCGGTTGCGGAAACCCGAGGTCGGGCGCGCCACCGGTCTGGCAGAGCAGATCGCCGGCCACCGTGAGGACGCGGATCTTGGCGTTCTCGGCACCGCCATAGTCGTTGAGGTTGGTGCCCACGCAGCTCGCAGTGCGCCCGGGGCGCACGCGGACGAAGATCCGGCCATGGAGGTCATCGGCGGCCGCGCGGACCTCGGCATTGAAGTCCGCTCGGATGCGCCGCGTCGTGGCCACGCCGACGATCACGGCGAAGCCGAGCAGGATCACCAGCGTCAGGACCGCGGATCCGCCGGCCAGGCGCCAGCGGATTGGCAGGCGCCTATACGCGGAGAACGTAACCTGCGCCGCGGATCGTATGAAGGAGTCGGGGCTCGCCATCGGCCTCGAGCTTCCTCCGCAGGTTGGAGACGAAGACCTCGATCGTGTTGGTGATCGAGAACGGGTCATAGCCCCACACCTCGTCGAGCAGGCGCTGGCGCGACACCACGATCCGCTCGTTGCGCATCAAGTACTCGAGCAGCTCGAATTCGCGCTGGGTGAGGTCGATGGCCCGTCCGCCGCGCGTCACCTCGTGCGTGTCGGAATTGAGCTGGAGGTCGCCGACCACGAGCGGGGCCGACCCGCGCGGCGGGCGACGGCGCAGCAGGGCGCGCATGCGGGCCAGCAGCTCCTGGCGCTCGAACGGCTTGACCAGGTAGTCATCGGCTCCCGTGTCCAGCCCTTGCACGCGGTGCTCGAGACCGTCGCGGGCCGTGAGCATCAGGATCGCCACGTCGTCGCGGCGGCGCAGCTCCTTGGCCACGTCGATGCCGTCGAGCTTGGGGAGCCCCAGGTCGAGGAGAACGAGGTCGGGAAGGAAGGCGTGGGCGTGGTCGAGCGCTGCCACCCCGTCGCCGGCCACGCGCACGTCGTAGCCCTCCAGGCGCAGCGAGCGCTGGAGGGCCTGGGCGATCTCGTCGTCGTCCTCGACCACGAGCACGCGCGGAGGTCGGGCAAAGTCGTTCATGCCTCGATGGTAGGGCTGATCGGGCGCGCGCGCCGCGGTTTTTAGCGCGTGCTTAGGGCCGGGGATGCGGGGCCGGGGCCGCGTTCCTATTTGGTCAGTGCGCTTAGTGAACGCGCCAGTACTCGCGAGCCTCACGCTACTCGCAGATGATGACACCTGTCGAGACCTCAAGCGGCGCCTACAGTTCACGCATGTCCTCCATTGCGTCGGCGTGGCTTTCCCGTCGCGAGCGCACGCTTCTCGATCGGTATAGCGCGGCGCTTGCCTCACAGCTCGGCGAGGAGCTGCGCGCGGTCTGGCTGTTCGGATCGCGGGCGCGCGGCGAGATGACCGGCGATGAGTCCGACGTCGATCTTCTGGTGCTTGTGGACGACGACTCATGGTCACGCAAGGAGCGCATCCGTGCACAGCTGCACCACACGGCCCATGAGCTTGGGCTCGACGACGTCGCGTGGTCGTTCTCAGTCCACGTACACACTCCGGCTTGGCTGCGCCAGCGCCGGGAGATCCAGTCGTTCTTCATCGAGGAGGTGGACCGTGACAAGGTCGTCGTCGTCGGCCAGTCGTGAGTCCACGCTCAGATGAACTGCTCGGCGCGGCGCGGCGTCGGCTGAAGGCCGCGGCAGGCGCTGCCGGAGAGGACCCGTCGGGCGCGATCAGCCTCGCCTACTACGCGATGCTGTACGCAGCGAGGGCAGCGCTGAGCGAGCAGGACCTTCACCCGCGAACACACCGCGGCACCTGGCATGAGTTCAGGCGCTCGTACGTGGCGACCGGCGCCTTCGATGCGACGCTGGCTGCAGCAGTCGACCCAGCCGGAGCGCGAGCAGGCCGACTACGAGGCCTGGGCTGCTCCGTCCGAGGACGCCAGCCGGATCATGGCGACTGCCGAGCGATTTCTCGAGGCCGTTGAGGCGGTTCTCGGCTGAGTATCACCAGCCGCGCCGATGTCGCCCGCGACGTAGAAGCCGGCCGCTATCGCGGCAGGTTCGCGCCCGTGCGCGTCGAAGGAATCGGTCCGCCATGGGCACGCGCCACACTCCCGCCAAACGCGCCTCCAAGCGCCCGCCGCCCGCCGGTCGCGTGGGCGCAGGTCTGTGGCTGCGCGTCCCCGCGCTCGGACAGCGCGAGCTCGACCTGCTCGGATTGGCGCTGGTCGCCCTCGGCGTGTTCCTCGGGTTCGTGTTCTACCTCGGGTGGAGCGGGGGCACGGTGGGCGGGGGGCTGGTCGACGCCCTGCGCTACCTCGTGGGAACGATCGCCTACGGCGTGCCGGTGGCGCTCGCAGCCGGCGGTGCCGTCATCGTCCTGCGGCCTTTCCTACCCGCGCGTCGACCGTTCGGGTCCGGCCTGATCTGCCTGTTCGCCTCGCTGACCCTCGCGTTCACCGCGGGCACGCTGGGGCTGGGGCCCGCCGGGGCAGCGCCCGACGTGTGGGACCGCGCCTTCGTCACTCCTCGGGGCGGCGTGGTCGGCGAGGCGATGT
Source organism: Solirubrobacterales bacterium (assembly GCA_038231895.1). Taxonomy (GTDB): domain Bacteria; phylum Actinomycetota; class Thermoleophilia; order Solirubrobacterales; family Solirubrobacteraceae; genus JALYZC01. The sequence continues at coordinate 4,375 of JBBSIW010000029.1, forward strand.
ACTCGGCCGCGGCCCCGGCGGTGCAGAGCCTGGGGGCGCACATCCTCGCCGTCTTCCTGTTCACCGCCGGGATGCTCCTGCTCACCGGCGCCACCGTGGCAGGGGTAGTGCATGCGTTTCGTACCGGGGCGGTGGGCACCGGGCGGCGCCTGCGGGACTCCACGGCGGAGCTGCAGGCGGCGGTGGCCCGACGCTCGGCCGCCACGTCGGCCACGCTGGAGCGCCGCGCGCGAGATCCCGAGCCGATGGCACCGCCGGAACCCGTGGCCCACGACCTCGTGGTGCGCGCCACCCACGTCGAGGCGCCGCCACTGGACGCCGCCGCACGCTTTCCCGAGCTGTTCGGGGCCGACGCCGCGGCGTTCGGAGACGAGGACTCGACCGATGGGGAAGCGCCCACCGTGCGCGACGCCGACGAGGCCGAGCCCGACCCCGAGCCCGAGCCCGGCGTGACCAAGGTGGTCGAGGCACCCGGCAACCCCAAGGACCTCACGCCCCAGGGGCGCTATCGGGGAGCGATCACCGACGATCCCGAATTCCATTGGCGCGTCCCCGACCCCAAGCTGCTCACGCGCTCGAGCGCGGCGGCGGCCAAGCCGGACACCAGCGGCCAGGAGCGCACCGCCGCCGCGCTGCTCGAGGCGCTCGGCCACTTCGGCGTGCAGGCGCGCGTGGTGGGCACGGTGGCGGGTCCGCACATCACCCGCTACGAGCTGCGCCTGGCGCCCGGCACGAAGGTTGCGAAGGTCGCCCAGCTCAAGGACGACCTCGCCTACGCGCTGGCCGCCACCGACATCCGCATCCTCGCTCCGATTCCCGGCAAGCAGGCCGTCGGCGTCGAGGTGCCAAACGCGCGGCGCCGGATCGTCCATCTCGGCGACGTCTTCCAGGACCCTCCCGAGGACTGGTCGCCCCTTACGGTGTGGCTGGGCAAGGACGTCGCCGGGCGTGCGATCGGCGCCGACCTGGCGAAGATGCCCCACCTGCTCGTGGCCGGAACCACCGGGGCCGGGAAGTCGGGCGCGATCAACGCCATGCTCGCGAGCGTCCTCCTGCGTGCCACGCCCCACGAGGTGCGCCTGGTCCTCGTCGATCCCAAGCAGGTCGAGCTCAACCACTACGACTCCATTCCCCACTTGCTCACGCCCGTGATCACCTCTCCGCGCATGGCGGCCAACGCCCTTCAGAACCTGGTCCGCGAGATGGAGTCGCGCTACGGCGAGATGTCGCTGGCCCGCACGCGCAGCCTGATCGAGCTCAACCGCGCCCGCGCCAAGCGCCAGGAGCCCCCGCTGCCCTACGTCCTCTGCGTGATCGACGAGCTCGCCGACCTGATGATGGTGGCGCCCGCCGACGTCGAGGACTCGGTGATCCGCCTCGCCCAGAAGGCGCGCGCCGTCGGGATCCACCTCGTGCTGGCCACCCAGAGCCCCCGCGTGGACGTGATCACCGGGATGATCAAGGCGAACGTGCCCTCGCGCATCGCCTTCGCGGTGTCCTCGCAGACCGATTCACGAGTGATCCTCGACCAGAACGGCGCTGAGTCCCTCCTCGGCCAGGGCGACATGCTCTTCTCGCCGGTCGGGACCTCGCGGCTCCAGCGTATCCAGGGTGCCTACGTGGACGAGGAGCAGATCGCCACGTTGACCGAATATTGGCGCCGCCAGGGCGAGCCCGACTTCCACGAGTCCCTGCTCGAGGAGGTCGCGACCGAGGGCGACGGCGAGGGCGGGGGAGATGAGGACTTCGACCCTGACGAGGACCCCCGGCTCGAGGAGGCGATCGCGCTCGTGGCGCAGATGGGGACCGCGTCGACGTCGATGCTCCAGCGTAGGCTGCGGCTCGGCTACACGCGAGCCGGTCGACTGATCGACATGCTCGAGCGCCGTGGCGTCATCTCCGGCTACGAGGGCTCCAAGCCCCGGCAAGTGCTCATCGGCGAAGGCGACGTCCCGCGGATCCTGGCCGGTCTGAGTGGCGCGGGGCCGGAGGTGCCGGCTCAGGTCGCCGCCCAGGTCGCCGCACCGCGCGAGGAGCGCTAGCCGGTCTCGGCGTGCGGGACCCGCCGCGCTAGATTTTCAGCGGCTATGCCAGAGATCGGCGAGACCCTCCGAGAGGCGCGCATGCGCGCCAAGATCGACGTCGCCGACGTCGAGGCATCGACCAAGATCCGGGCGAAGTACCTGCGCGCGCTGGAGAACGAGGAATGGCGCCTGCTGCCGGGCCCGACCTTCGTGCGCACGTTCCTGCGCACGTACGCGGACTACCTCGGTCTGGACTCCAAGCTGCTCGTGGAGGAGTACCGCGTGCACCACGAGGCCCTGTCCGAGCTCGATCTCGCTCCGATCGCCCCCAGCATGGGCTCCGAGCGCATGCGCCTGCCCGGCCCGCCGCGGCTCTCGCGCGCGTGGGTGGTCGGGCTCGCCGTCGTGGGCCTGATCGTGGCCCTGATCGCGCTGGGATCGCTGGGTGGGGGGAAGTCCAACGACAACGCGAACGTGCCGACGCAGGCCGCCAAGGCACCGAGGTCGACCACACCGCGCCCGGCTGCCGCGCCGGCGCGGCCCAAGCCGACCACCGTGCGGCTTGCCATCGTGCCGACCGACGCGGTGTACGTGTGCTTGGTCGACGGGAGCGGCAAGGTTCTGATCGATGGGCAGGTTCTGCAGCCCGGAGGGCCGTCCACCACCTACCGCGCCAAGCGGCTGCGCGTGCTCTTCGGCCACGGACCGCAGGCGATGAAGGTCAACGGCCGCACCGTGGCGGTCCCGGCGCGCAGCGACCCGATCGGATATGAGCTGACGGCGCGCTCGCGGCGCGAGCTGCCCAAGTCAAAGCTGCCGACCTGCACCCAGTGAGCGCCCGCGCCGGCATCCTGATCACGGGTACCGAAGTGCTCTCCGGCCGGGTGACCGACCGCAACGGCCCATGGCTCTCGGAGCGCCTCCGCGAGCAGGGCTTCGATCTTGCCCACCTCTCGATCGTCGGCGACCGGGCGCAGGACATGCTCGCCAGCCTGCGGTTCCTCGCCGCGCAGGACGTCGATCTCATCGTCACCAGCGGCGGGCTCGGGCCCACGGCGGATGACATGACAGCAGAGGTCGTTGGTGCCTTCTCGGGCCGGGAGATGGTGCTCGACGAGCCGCTGGAGGAGCGCATCGCGGAGATCCTGCGTTCGCTGCTGTCGCGCTGGCCGGGGCTCGAGGAGGGGGCGGTGCGGGCAAGCAACCGCAAGCAGGCGGTCATACCGGAGGGCGCCACGGTGATCGCACCGGTGGGCACGGCGCCCGGGCTCGTGGTCCCTGCGCTCGACGGGCGCGGCCCCACGGTCCTCGTCCTCCCGGGCCCCCCGGGCGAGCTTCGGCCGATGTGGGGCACGGCCACGGCGACGAGCGCCTTTCGAGCCGCTGCGGGCAACACGTCCGAGATCCGTGAGTCGATGCTGCGGCTGTACGGGATACCGGAGTCCGAGATCGCCGCGACGTTGCGCGCCGCCGACGGAGAGCCTGCCGTGGACCTCGGGCGCTTGGAGGTCACGACCTGCCTGCGTCGCGGAGAGATCGAGGTCGTCACTCGCTACGGCCCGGACGACGAGTCCACCTACCGCCGGCTCGAAGGGCTCATCCGCAACCGCCACGGCGACACGCTGTTCTCCGACGACGGCTCCTCGGTGGACGAGCAGGTGGCCGGCCTGCTGGCCGGACCCCCGCCCCGGACGGTGGCGGTGGCCGAGTCGTGCACCGGAGGTCTCCTGGCCGCGCGCCTGACCGAGCGACCGGGGTCCTCGGCCCACGTCGCTGGCGGGCTCGTGGTCTACTCAAACCGGGCAAAGGCGGATCTCGCCGGCGTGGACCCGGCGCTCATCGACCGCCACGGCGCCGTCTCCCCGCAGGTGGCGGCGGCGCTGGCCGCCGGGGCCATTGATCGCTTCGCCGCGGACGTGGGCATCGGCGTGACCGGCGTCGCTGGCCCCGACGGCGGGTCTGATGACAAGCCCGTGGGCTTCGTGTGCTTCTGCGTGAGCGAGCGCGGTGGCGCGCGCATCGAGCAGGCGCTCAAGCTCTCCGGTGGGCGCGGTGACGTGCGCGACCGCTCGACCACCGTGACGATGCACATGCTTCGCCGCCTGCTCCGCGGCGAGCGTGACGCGGCGAGCGGCACGCCGCGGACCGCTCACGCGTGAGTGTGGCCACGGCGCGACTGTTCGTCGCCCTCGACCTGCCTCCAGAGGTCCGGACCGTGCTCGCGCGTTGGGCGCAGCAGGAGCTCTTGGCGCAGCCGGGCCTGCGACAGGTCGCGGTCGAGTCGCTGCATGTGACCCTCTGCTTCTTGGGCTCGCGCGAGGAGGCGCAGATCGGCGCCCTCGCCGAGGTCGTACGTGCCTGTGCTTCGCCGCCGCCGAGAACGCACCTGACGATCGGCGAGCCGGCCTGGCTTCCGCCGCGGCGACCGCGAGTGCTGGCGGTCGACCTCGCGGACCCCGATGCCTCGGTGGCGGCGCTGCAGGCCCGCGTCAGCGGGGCGCTGACCGCGGAGGGGGGATACCAGCCCGAGACGCGCTCGTTTCGCCCGCACGTCACCGTGGCTCGAGTGCCGCGGGGCGCACGCCCGTGCGCCGTTGCTCTGCGACCGCCTCCGCAGCTGCGCTTCGCGGGCGAGGCGCTGACGCTGTACCGCTCGCGGCCGGGATGCCACGGCGCTCGCTATGAGCCCGTGGTCCGCCGCCCGCTGCCGTCGGGACGTCAGTGAGCACGGTGATCAGTCTCGAGGACGCGGCGCGTCCCGGAGTACGCTACTGCCGGTGAGGTGGCGCGACAGCTTGCTGCGCATCCGCGGGGAATTGCGAGCCCAGCTCACGCCAGGCGAACGAGCCTTCTGGTACCTCTGGACGGTGCTGATCCTCTCCATGTCGCTGGTGACCGTCGGCCTGGCCCTTTGGGGTCGGGGTACCGCTCGCGGGCTCGGCATCGGCTTGCTCTTCGTCACGCTCGTCGTTTACGCGGTCCCGATCTCGCCCATCCTTCAGGGACGCGTGCGTCGCAGGCAGCAACGCGCAAGAACGAGCTCCACTCGGTAGGTAGGTACGTCGAAGCGGCGTTCCTCGAGCCGCTGAGGACGGGGTCAGGAGAACGGCTGTCGCAGTCGGATCATCTCCAGTGCCTTGGCCACGCGGCGCTCTGCGCGTGTCCTCGCGCTTGGCCTCGGCGATCCACTCCGCGTATTTCCTGCGGTGCGTGAAGGCGAAGCCATCGTAGATGGCCCTGGCCGCCGGGTCCGCGTCGAGCGCCTGCTGGAGCGCCTCGGGCATCTGGACCTCCCGGGGCTCATCGTCCGGCTGACTCCAACGTCCCGGTGAACGAACGCTTCACTGGGAGTCATCTTCGCAGCCAGCCGCGGGGCGCGTCCCCGCTGTTCTCGTGCCAACCGCGCTTGTCGTGTCGGATTCTTGTCGCACTCGTGCGCTATCCCGTCACACGCCCACGCCTAGCCTGGGTTTCCGTCCGCCTCGCCGCCTACCGTGCGGCGTTCGCACCGAGAGCAAGGAGTCCGCGCATGACCAATGACACCAAGGCCGCCCAGGCCCGGGACGCTGCCCTACAGGGCGCGCTCACGCAGATCGAGCGCCAGTTCGGCAAGGGCACGGTCATGCGCATGGGGGACGAGGGTGCGCAGGTGCGCGTCGATGCGATCCCCACCGGCGCCCTCTCACTCGATCTCGCCCTGGGCATCGGGGGCGTCCCGCGCGGGCGTATCGTCGAGGTCTTCGGGCCCGAGTCCTCGGGCAAGACCACGCTGATCTACCACGTCATCGCCGAGGCCCAGAAGCTGGGCGGCGTGTGCGCGTTCATCGATGCCGAGCATGCGATGGACCCGCTGTACGCCAGGGAGATCGGCGTGGACATCGACGAGCTCCTGGTCTCCCAACCCGACTATGGCGAGCAGGCGCTGGAGATCGCCGACATGCTCGTGCGCTCGAGCGCCGTCGACGTCGTGGCCATCGACTCGGTGGCGGCGCTGACGCCCCGCTCGGAGCTCGAGGGGCAGATGGGTGACCAGACCGTCGGTCTCCAGGCGCGCATGATGTCCCAGGCGATGCGCAAGCTGGCCGGCAACCTCAACCGAGCCCAGACGCTGTGCATCTTCACCAACCAGATCCGGGAGAAGGTCGGCGTAATGTTCGGCTGCTTCCATTATGACGCGCGGGTGGTCTTGGCTGACGGGACGACGGAGAAGATCGGCAAGATCGTCAACCAGCGGATGCCGGTCGAGGTCATGTCGATGGATCCGGCGACCGGAGAGATCTCGCCCAAGCCGATTCTCGACTACTACAACAACGGCGAAACCGACGAGTGGCTCCAATTCGAGGTCGCCGCCGCCGGTGCCTCTGGCAAGCGAAAGTTCGCTTGTACGCCAAACCACATGATCTTCACGCCGCAAGGCGAGAAGCAAGCCGAGGAGATCTTCGAAGGCGACGAGGTGTTGACAGCCGTCAAGCGGTATGACCTCCGGGAGGATCAGCTCAAGCTCATCCTGGGCAGCATCCTGGGCGATGGCTCGCTTCGATTCGCGTCAGATCACAACGCCAGCTTTCGAGTCGGGCATGGTCTCAAGCAGACCGAGTACTGCGAGTGGAAGCGGGAGATGCTCGCTCCGTTCTCGAACAAGATCGGCAATACGGGCGTTGGTGTTGGCTTCGATACCGTCCCCATGCACCAGCTCGCCTGGTTGCATGAGGCGGTCTATGCGACGGCTGGTGGGCGAACGGTCAGCGACGAACTGATCGAGCAGTTGGACGAGCGGGCTATCGCCGCTTGGTATTGCGACGACGGCACGTTCTCAGGCCACTACAAGCGTTGGGGGCATGGCAAGGCCGAGATCTGCTGCACGGCGCTGAGCAAGTCAGATCAAGAGCGCCTGGCGGTTCGCTGCGGGGAGCTCGGGATGGGGCATCCCACCGTGGGGAACCATGGGCTCCTGTTCACGGGCGAGCGGACGCAGAGGTTCCACGAGAGGATCGCGCCCTTCGTGCACCCCTCCCTCGACTACAAGCTGCACCCGAGCTTTCGAGGGCAGTTCAGATGGCATCCCGACACGAGCGATGCTCATCTGAATGGCACCCGCTTGGCATCACGCACCCGGCTTCACGCAGTCCCCATGAAGGTCCTACGCCGGTACCGTAAGCCGCCAACTCCCCGCAAGCGCGATCGCTTCGATCTCCAGATCGAGGGCAACCACACCTACCTCGTCGACCACGTCGTCGTCCACAACTCCCCAGAAACCCAGCCCGGCGGCCGCGCGCTGAAGTTCTATGCCTCCCAGCGCCTGGACATCCGCCGCATCGAGACGCTCAAGGACGGCACCGAGGCGGTCGGCAATCGCGTCAAGGTCAAGGTGGTCAAGAACAAGGTGGCCGCGCCCTTCCGCATCGCCGAATTCGACATCGAGTTCGGCAAGGGCGTCTCGTCCGCGGGCTGCATCCTCGATCTCGGCATCGAGCACAACGTCGTCACCAAGTCGGGCTCGTTCTTCTCCTATGGCGAGGAGCGGATCGGCCAGGGCCGCGCCAACGCCAAGG
>JBBSIW010000030.1:0-11871 GCA_038231895.1 Solirubrobacterales bacterium
CGGCATCAACGTCGACCTCGCGCCGGTGCTCGACGTCGGGCGCCGGGGCAGCTACCAGGAGCGCCTCGAGCGCTCCTACGGGCGCGATCCTTCGCGCGTGGGCCGGCTGGGCACGGCGTTCGCCGGTGGGCTTCGCGCCGGGGGTGGCGGCCACCGCCAAGCACTTCCCGGGCATCGGGCTGCCGCGCGTGAACGAGGACCTCGTGGCCAGCCGCATCGGCCTGTCGCGCGACACGCTGCGCAGGATCGACGAGGCCCCGTTCGTGGCCGCTGTGCGCGGCCGCATCGACCTGGTGATGCTGAGCACGGCGATCTACCCGGCGTTTGACTCGCTCCCGGCGCTCTACTCGCGGCGCCTGGGCACCGACGAGCTGCGGGGCCGCCTGGGCTTCGGCGGCGTGGCCATCACCGATGACCTCGAGACCGACTCCGCCGCCGGCTACGGGACGCCGCAGCGGCGGGCGCTGCTGTCGACGCGGGCCGGGGCGGACCTCCTGCTCTTCGCCCAGAGCTATGCGAGCGGCGCCCGGGCGATGGAGGCGCTCGTCCGCGACGCCCGCGCCGGCCGGGTGTCCGGAGTCGAGCTGCGTCGCTCGGCAGCCCGCGTGCTCGCGCTGCGCCAGTCGCTCGGCCGCTGACCGCGCCCCGCACGCGCCCCGCGCGTGATAAGCCTTCACTTGGCATGGACCAACCCACCCTCCTGTGCTTCGACGGCTCGCCCCAGGCCCGCAACGCGATCGAGCGGGCTGGAGAGCTGCTCGGCGGCGGGCCGGTGGTGGTGGTCACCTCGTGGGAGTCGGCGGATAGCTTCGTGGGCTTCGACCCCGCATCCGGGGTCAGCGAGACGGTGGGCTGGCTGGGCTCGAGCAGGAGATGGACGAGATCGGCAACAAGCTCGCTCAGCACACCGCCGAAGCGTGGGTCGAGCTGGCCGCGGAGCATGGCTTCGACGCGCAGGCACAGGCCGTTGAGGGCAAGGCCTGGTCGGCGATCGTCCGCGCCGCCGACGAGCACGACGTGGGCCTTGTCGTGTTGGGAAGCCGCGGACTGTCTCGTGTCGAGTCGGCGCTCCTGGGCAGCGTCAGCCACGGCGTGGTCCAGCACTGCACGCGGCCGGTGCTGGTGGTGCCGAAGCTCGACGGGGACTGAAGCGGCCGGGTCGCCCGGCGCGGCTATACGCCGAGCCCGGGCCCGGCTGGCACCGCGATCCGGCCCTCGCGGACCGGGAACGGATCCTCGACATCGGCGAACAGCGCCAGCGTGGCGAGCCCGCAGAACGGCAGATCGCCGAGCGCGCCCGCCGCCTGCAGCCCGGCCGCGATCCCCACCGGGCCGTCGTAGGTCGATGCGACGTACACTCGGCTGCCCGCCCCCTTCGCCGCGTCGGCGGCAGCCCACAGGCCGGTGATGCCGCCGCACGCCGCCACCTTCAGGCACACGAAGTCACACGCGCCGGAGTCCACCGCGCCGGGATTGCGCGCCGTCTCGTCCATGGCGATCGGGACTGCTCCGTCGAGCTGCTCGCGCACCTCGGCGAGCGCCTCGGCACCGTGGACCGGCTCCTCGCAGAGCTCGATGCCGGCGGGCGCGAGGGTGGAGAGGGCCGCGACCGCCTCGGCGACCCGCCATGCGCCGTTGGCGTCGATGCGGATTGCCACGTCCCGGCCCACCGCGGCGCGCACCGCGGCGATGCGCCCGGCGTCGTCACCTATTCCCACCTTGAGCTTGACGCAGCGAAATCCTGCATTGACCGCCGCCCGCGACGCTCGGGCGGCACCGGCGCGGTCGGCGTCGGGGATCGTCGCGTTGACGGGCACGCTCTCAGCCGGGGCTGCGACGCGCAGAGCAGCAACCGGCGTGCCCGCCCTGCGCGCGCGAACGTCGAGCCAGGCCATGTCGAGCGCCGCGGCGGCCTGGGGGAGCTCGATGTCTGGCCACTGGGCGCGATCGTCGGGAAGCCCGGCAAGGGCCGGGGAGAGGGCGTCACGGACGGCGTCCAGGGTCACGCCGTCATACGGCACCAGCGGAGCCGCCTCCCCGACCCCGACAGTCTGACCGTCGCGGCGCAGCTCCAGCCGCAGGACCTCCCGCTCCGTCAGCGTCCCGTACGCCGTTGCCACCGGTTGGCGAAACCGGTACTTCACGCTCTCCAAGGAGACGCCGATCACGAGGCCAGGACGCCGACTGCCAGCAGCACGCAGAACGCCAGCTGGAGCAGACCGGTGCGCGCCAGCGCGGCGTTCAGCGACGGGCCGTCGCTGCGCGAGGCCACCGTGCGCATGACGCCGACGGCGAGGGGCAGGGTGAGCCACGGCAGCAGCAGCCAGGCCGAGAGCGAGCCGAGCAGCCAGGGCAGCGGCGCCGTGACGAACGCCGCCAGCAGGGCGTAGGCGTACAGGGCCCGACCGCCACGTGGGCCCAACCGTACCGCCAACGTGCGCTTACCGGCGCGGCGGTCGGTCTCACGGTCGCGAATGTTGTTGACCAGCAGGATCGCGGCGGCCAGCAGCCCGACCGGCACGGCCAGCGCGAACGCCTCCCACGGCAGTCGCTGCACCTGGACGAAGTAGGAGCCGGTGACCGCGACCACACCGAAGAACAGGAACACGAACAGCTCGCCCAGCCCCTCGTATCCGTACGGGCGGGGTCCTCCCGTGTAAAGCACACCGGCCAGGATGGAAGCTGCCCCGATGAGCAGCAGCTCGGGTCCGGCGACGGCGATGAGGTAGGCGCCGACCAGCACCGCGACGCCGAAGGACACATAGGTCGCGATGAGCACCTGGCGGGGCGGGACCAGGCCGCCGGCGGTGACGCGCACCGGGCCGAGGCGGTCCTCTGTGTCGGCTCCGCGGCGGGCATCGGAGTAGTCGTTTGACAGGTTCGTACCCACCTGGATGAACACCGCCCCGATGAGGGCGGCGGCGAAGGCCAGCACGTGGAAGGTTCCCATCTGGCACGCAAGCGCCGTGCCGACCACCACCGGCGCCACGGCGGCCGGCAGTGTCCGCGGGCGGGCGGCCATGAGCCAGATGCGGACGCCGCCGGGCACGCTCCAGGTCCTAGGGGCGGCGTGGGAACTTGGAGAAGTCGGGCTGGCGCTTCTCCCTATATGCGTCCCGGCCCTCCTGCGCCTCCTCGCCGGCGTAGAAGAGGAGGTTCGTATCGTGGGCGAGCTGCTGGATCCCGGCCATTCCGTCCTCGGACGCGTTGAAACTGGCCTTGAGCAGGCGCAACGCGAAGGGGGAGAGGGCGAGCATCTCGCGGCACCACTGCACGGTCTCCTCCTCCAGGCGCTCGAGGGGCACGACCGCGTTGACGAGGCCCCAGTCAAGCGCAGTCTGCGCGTCGTACTGACGGCAGAGGAACCACACCTCCCGCGCCCGCTTCTGGCCGATCTGCGCCGCCAGCAGGCCGGCCCCGTAGCCGCCGTCGAAGGAGCCGACCTTGGGGCCCGTCTGGCCGAAGCGCGCGTTGTCGGCGGCGATCGTGAGGTCGCAGACCACGTGGAGCACCTGCCCGCCCCCGACCGCGAAGCCCGCGACCATCGCCACGATGGGCTTGGGCGTGCGGCGCATCTGCACGTGCAGGTCGGTCACGTGGAAGCGTCCCACGCCCTGCTGCGCCGCGGCATCCTCGGCTAAATATCCGGTATCGCCGCGCACGCGCTGATCGCCGCCCGAGCAGAAGGCCTCGGGCCCCTCGCCCGTGAGGATGATGACCCCGACGTCGAGGTCCTCGCGCGCCCGGGTGAGGGCGTCGGACACCTCGATCAGGGTCTGGGGGCGAAACGCGTTTCGCACCTCGGGCCGGTCGATGGTGATCTTGGCTATGCCGGGGGCGGAGGCGTCGGAGATCTCATAGCGGATGTCCGAGTATTCGCCGGCGGGGGTCCAGGTCACAGGCACGGCGTGACACTAGCCTGTTCGGCCATGCACCTTTCCGCCTGGCTGGGGCACGCCGCGGGGTCCGCGCCCGACCGGATCGCCGTGCAGACGCCGGCGGAGACGGTGACCTACGCCCAGCTTGCGGCCCGTGTGGATGCCGCGGCGTGGCGGCTGGCCGCCCGCGGGGTGGCGCGTGGCGATCGCGTCGGGCTCGCGCTGGCCCCGGGGCTCGCCTTCGTCGAGGCGCTGCACGGCTGCTGGCGCCTGGGCGCGGTTGCGGTCCCCGTAGACCCGCGCCTGACCGCGGTGGAGCGCGCTCAGCGAACCGCCGGTGCGGTCACCGTCGTCACGGCAGCGCTCGAGGGACCGGCTGCGCCCGCCACGCTGCTCGACGCTCACGAGGCGGGCGACACCGCGGTGGTGATGCACACGTCGGGCACGACATCCGCACCGAAACCGGTCTCGCTCTCATTCGGCAACCTCGAGGCGAGCGCTCGGGGCTCGGCCGCGATGCTGGGCGCGGACCCCGCGGAGCGCTGGCTCTGCGCCCTCCCCGTGGCCCATGTCGGCGGCCTGTCGATCCTCGTGCGCAGCGCCATCTCGGCGACCACGGCGATCGTGCACGAACGCTTCGACGCCGGCGCGGCCGCGACCGCGCTGATGGCGGGCGGCGTGACGCTGGTCTCGCTGGTGTCCACCATGCTCGCCCGCCTCCTCGACGCCGGGCTGGCACGGCCCCCTGCGCTTCGCTGCGCTCTCCTCGGCGGCGGTCCCCTGCCCCCAGGGCTGATCGAGCGGGCGCGCGCGGCCGGCGTTCCACTGGCCCAGACCTACGGGCTGACCGAGGCCTGCTCACAGGTGACCACCTCCTCAATCGGCGCGCCCGAGACTGCGGGTCGGCCGCTGCCCCACACACGTGTCCAGCTCGCCCCCGATGGGGAGATCCTGGTGGGCGGCCCCACCGTCGCCGCCCCGGCGCTGAAGCCCGATGGCCTGCTGCACACGGGCGACATCGGCCACCTGGACGAAGCCGGCCGGCTGACCATCACCGGGCGCCGGGCGGACACGATCATCACCGGCGGTGAGAACGTGGCGCCCACGGAGGTCGAGGCGGCGCTCTCTTCCCACCCCGCGGTCGCCGACGCAGCCGTGTATGGGCGACCCGACACGGAATGGGGTGAGGCGGTGGTGGCCAAGATCGTCTTGCGACCGGGCACGCACGCGTCGGAGGCGGAGCTGCGCGAACACTGCGCAAGCCGGCTTGCGCCCTTCAAGGTGCCCAGGGCGCTGCACTTCGTCGACGACCTGCCGCGGACCGCCTCGGGCAAGCTCCTGCGACGATTGCTGCGATGAGCGCGTTTGACGCAGAGAGCTACCGCGAAGCCACCCAGGAGAAGTGGGAGCGCGCCGCGGCAGGTTGGGGGGAGCGCCGGGCCCACCTCCAGCGGGCGGCGGCGCCCGTGTCGCACTGGCTGGTGGAGGCCATCCGGCCCCAGCCGGGCCACACGGTGCTCGAGCTGGCCGCCGGACCCGGCGATACCGGCATGCTCGCGGCGGAGCTCATCGCCCCCGGGGGCACGCTGATCTGCTCCGACGTGGCGGAGCCGATGCTCGACGTCGCCCGTGCGCGAGCGCAGGAGCTCGGCCTGCAGAACATCGAGTTCCGGGCGCTGAATGCCGAGTGGATCGACGTCGACGCCGCCACCGTCGATGCCGTCCTGTGCCGCTGGGGCTACATGCTGCTTGCCGATCCGGCGGCGGCCCTGCGGGAGACCCGTCGGGTCCTGCGCCCAGGCGGCCGGGTGGCGCTGGCCGCCTGGGACGTCGCGGAGCACAACCCATGGGCGAGCCTGGCCACCGAGGAGATGCAGCGCGTTGTCGGAGGTTCCAAGCCCGAGCCCGGTGAGCCGGGGATGTTCGGCTTCGCCGTGCCCGGCCGGATCGAGGAGCTCATGCACGAGACGGGCTTCATGGAGGTCGAGCTCGACGCCATCGACTTCGAGTTTGCCTTCGCCGACCTCGATGAATGGTGGGAGGACCGAGTCGCCCTCTCCGTCCCGTTTGCCGACGGGCTCGCCGCACTCGATCCCGGCCCACGCGATCGCGTGCGTGCGGCCATCGACGAGCGCCTGGCGCAGTTCGCCGGCCCTGACGGCTCGCTGCGCATCCCGGCCCGTGCCCTGGTGGCCGCCGCGACCGCGTGAGACCGAGCGGTTTGAGCGCAAGGGGGGTCGGGTATCCAGCTCGCAGGGGACTCTCAAGAAGTACCGCTCCTGGCGCGGCGAGAAGATGAATGGTCCGCGCCGCGCGGCGGAAGCCGACGCTCGTGCCGCTGGCAAGAGCAGCACGGAGGTGGCTCGAGCGGGCAAGAAGGCGGAGCGCCGCCGTCGGCTCAGGGCATCGATCGGCACGTGGAGTTAGCCGCAGCCATTGCTTGAGCAGGCGGTCCGGTAGCCTGCCCCGCCCGTGTTCTACGACGATGACGCCGACCTTTCGCTGCTCGACGGCAAGACCCTGGCGATCATCGGCTACGGCTCCCAGGGGCACGCGCACGCCCTGAACCTCAAGGACTCGGGGGTCGACGTGGTCGTCGGCTTGCGCGAGGGGTCGAGCTCAGCCGGCAAGGCGCGCGAGCACGGGCTCGAAATCGCTCCGATCGCCGATGCCGCGAGCCGGGGCGATGTCGTGATGATGCTCGTCCCCGACGAGCTGCACCGCCAGGTGTGGGGCGAGGAGGTCCGCGACGGCATCGCTCCCGGAAACGTGCTCATGTTCGGCCACGGGTTCTCAGTGCATTTCGGCGAAGTCGAGCCGCCCGCCGAAGTCGACGTGGCCATGGTCGCCCCGAAGGGGCCGGGTCACCTCGTCCGCCGGCAATTCGTCGAGGGCACCGGGGTGCCGTGCCTGCTTGCGGTGCATCAGGACGCGACCGGGAACGCTCGAGACATCGCGCTCGCCTACGCGAAGGGCATCGGTGGAACCCGGGCCGGAGTGATCGAGACGTCGTTCAAGGACGAGACCGAGACCGACCTCTTCGGCGAGCAGGCGGTGCTCTGCGGTGGAGTGACCGAGCTCGTCCGCGCCGGCTACGAGACGCTGGTGGAGGCCGGCTATGACCCCAAGCTCGCCTACTTCGAGTGCCTGCACGAGCTCAAGCTGATCGTCGACCTGATGTATGAGAAGGGCATCACCGGGATGCGCTACTCGATCTCGAACACCGCGGAGTACGGAGACCTCACGCGGGGCAAGCGCGTGATCGGCGAGCCAACGCGCGAAGCGATGAAGCAGCTGCTGGGCGAGATCCAGAACGGCGACTTCGCGCGGGAGTGGATCGCCGAGAACCGGGCGGGCCAGGAGAACTTCAAGCGCATGCGCGAAGAGCAGGCCGACCACCAAGTCGAGCGGGAGGGCAAGGAGCTGCGCTCGATGATGGACTGGATCGAGACGGACTTCTGACGCACGCGCCAGCGTGGGTCCTGGCATGACCGAGGACGCCGACAAGCGCTGGCTCCCGCCCCAGGCGGCCGGCGGAAGCGACCCGGCTCGGTGGGACGAGCAGTTGGAGCCGCCCGCGCCGACGCCGACGCCGACGCCGACGAGCACTCTCGCCACGCCGGCCCAGGCGACGAACAGCCTGGCCATCGCGTCGCTCGTCCTCGGCATCGCCGGCCTCGTGCTGTTCGTGATCCCGGCCGGCTTCGGACTGGTGTTCATCTTCAATCTGCCGTGCTCGATCCTGGCCTGGGTGTTCGGTATGCAAGCCAAGCGCAAGGTGGACCGGGGCGAGATCCTGGGCCGCCGACCGATGGCCCACGCAGGGATGGTGCTGGGCATCGTGGGGGTCGTGCTCGGCGTCGTGGCGGTGATCGCCTGGGTGCTTGCCTTCTCGCTCGACGCTGACCTCCGACACCGATTCCAGGACCGGCTCAACCGCGACTAGCTGCGTTCCGAGCCCGCGAGTCGTCACCCAGGGCTCCGCTATCGTTGCCCGGCCCTTGGACGCACCCGATCCCTACATCAAGCAGTACCTGATGACCGCCGGCCCGACGCCGCTGCCGCCGCGCGTGCTCTCGGTCATGGCCGAGCCCGTCCTCTATCACCGTGCGCCGGCGTTCGACGCCCTGTTCGCACGAGTGCTCGAGCGTCTTCCGGTGGTGTTCGGGACGGCGAACGACGTGCTCGTCCTGACCTCGAGCGGCTCCGGGGCCATGGAGTCGGCCGTGGCGAACCTGGCCCGACCCGGGGAGCCGATCCTGGCCTGCGCCGGCGGGAAGTTCGGCGAGCGCTGGATCGAGCTGGGCGAGGCCTACGGCGCCGAGGTCGTGCCCTATGAGCCGGCGTGGGGCGAGCGCCTGGACCCCGACGTGATCGACGCGCGCCTGGCCGAGCGCCCCGAGATCAAGGTCGTGTTCGCCACGCTGTCGGAGACGTCCACCGGAGTCGTGCACGACGTGCAGACGATCGCCGAGGTGGTCCGTGCCCGCGACGCCATGCTCGTCGTCGACGGGATCTCCGGCGTGGGGGCGGCCGAGCTGCGCCAGGACGAGTGGGGCATCGACGTGGTCGTCTCCGGCTCCCAGAAGGCGTTCATGACTCCGCCCGGCCTCGGGTTCGTCAGCGCCTCCCAGCGCGCGTTGGACTTCGCCGCGGAGGGCGCCGGAGCCGCATGCCCCCGCTACTACTTCGATTGGGCAAAGGCGATGGGCGAGCAGCGCAAGGCCTCGCCGGCAACGCCCTTCACGCCGGCGGTCACCCTCATACGCGCGCTCGACGTAGCCCTCGAGCTCATCGACGAGGAGGGCGTCGAGCGCGTGCTCGCGCGCCACGACCTGCTGGCCCGCGCCACACGGGCCGGCGCCCAGGCGCTCGAGCTCGATCTGTTCGGCGACCCCGACGAGCGCAGCACCGTCGTCACGGCGATCGAGCTGCCGGCGGGGATCGAGGGAGGCAAGGTCCCCGGACTGCTCGGTGAGCGCGGAATCATCGCCAACGGCGGCCAGGGCCAGCTCAAGGGACGCATCCTGCGCATCGCCCACTGCGGCTACTTCGGGGCCTTCGACATCGTTGTCTCGCTTGCCGCGCTCGAGCAGGTGCTGCTCGTGCTCGGCCACGACGTCGAGCTGGGGGCCGGCGTGGGCGCCGCACAGCAGGTGTTCGCGCAGGCCGGCGTGCCTGTCGCTCCGCCGCGCGCGTGACCGACCCCGCCCGCATCCTCGTCAAGGAGCAGATCGCCGAGGCCGGCGTGGCGCTGCTGCGCGAACGCTTCGAGGTCGACGTCGGCATCGATTGGCCCGATGAAGAGCTCGCCGCGCGCATCGCCGACTACGACGGCATCCTCATCCGCTCCGCGACCAAGGTCACCGCGGAGCTCATCGTCCTGGGTACGCGCCTGAAGGTGATCGGACGAGCGGGCATCGGCGTCGACAACGTCGATGTGGCGGCCGCCACCAAGCGCGGCATCGTTGTGGTCAACGCGCCGCAGTCGAACATCGTGGCCGCTGCCGAGCACACCATCGCCCTCATGCTCGCGCTGGCCCGCAACGTGCCCCAGGCGCACGGCTCGCTCACCGCAGGCCGGTGGGAGCGCTCGAAGTTCGGCGGCGTCGAGGTCTATGAGAAGACGCTCGGGATCCTGGGCTTCGGCCGGATCGGCCAGCTCGTGGCTCAGCGGGCGAAGGCGTTTGGCATGCCCATCGTGGCCTTCGACCCGTTCGTCTCGGTCAATCGTTACCGCGAGCTGGGAGTGGAGAAGGCGGAGAGCTCCGACGACCTCTACGCCCGCGCCGACTTCATCACGATCCACCTCCCACGGACCGAGGAGACACGGGGCTGGCTCAACGCGGACGCGTTTGCCAAGATGCGCGACGGAGTTCGGATCATCAACTGCGCCCGGGGCGAGCTCGTGGTCGACGAAGCGCTCCAGGCGGCGCTCGACTCGGGGAAGGTGGCGGGCGCCGCGCTCGACGTCTTCCCCTCGGAGCCGATCACCGACTATCCGCTGTTCCAGGGCTATCCCAACGTCGTGGTCACTCCCCACCTGGCTGCCTCGACCACCGAGGCTCAGGATCGCGCGGGGATCCAGACCGCCGAGCAGATCGTCGCCGCGCTGACCGGCGGCGTTGTCAGCACCGCGGTGAATGTTCCCTCTGTCGGCGCCGAGGACATGGAGGTGCTCGCTCCCTTCGTCCCACTCTGCAAGGCGCTCGGACGCGTCGGGGTGGCGCTGGCCGAGGGCTCTTCGGTCGACCGGCTCGAGGTCGAGTTCCTGGGGCGGGTGGCCGAGCTCGACACCCGACTGCTCTCGATCGCCGTCCTGCTCGGCATCCTCGGAGGACACACCGAGGAGGAGGTCAACCTGGTCAACGCCCCTTTTCTCGCGCAAGAGCGCGGCATCGGCCTCGTCGAGACCAAGCGCACGAGCGCCCAGGACTTCACCGACCTCATTCGCGTGACCGTGGTCAGCGGAGAGGAGCGCCTCCGCGTGGTCGGAACGACGCTCGGTCAGCGCAATCGGCCGCACCTGCTCGAGGCGTGGGGCCAGCGCTTCAACGTCCAGCTCGAGGGTCATCTGGTGTTGTTTCGCTACTGCGACGTGCCGGGCATGATCGGCCGCGTCGGCACCGTGTTCGGCTCGCACGGGCTCAACATCGTGTCCGCCGCCGTCGGGCGCCAGCCCGACGGCGACCACTTCGGCGAGGGCGCCCTTGCGGCCATGGCCATCACCACAGACCGTCCGGTCCCGGGCGAAGTGATCGACGAGATCGTGGCGTCCGAGGGCTTCGTCGACGGGCATTCGGTGGCGCTGTAGACCCGTCTCAATTGTGCCCCCGGCCTGCTCCGCGTCAGGCGAGTGCTTGGGTCAGAGCCGACCAAGATGCCCACCAATGACCACGCGAGCTTGGATGGGCGACGCAGAAGATCTCACAGCGCTTCCCGCCGATGTCTGCCGCACTACGAACCAACCCCCGCTCCTCATGCCAATCGCCGGGAAACAGACGCTGAAGGGCATCCCGTGCAATCGTGCCCAAGGCCAGCAGCCGGCGCGGCGACAAGAGCTGTAGGTCGTCGCGGAGGTATCGCTCAGGACACTCCAGCCGCATCGTTTTCGGCGGAGTGCTCAGATGCTCATCCGCTGGTGCGCATTTGACGGTCTGCAGTCGAGCGCAAGCATCTAGATGTTGGACCAGCGCGGTGGGATCTGGGCGGTCGTCCGGCAGCGGGTCCTCTCGCTGGGATGCGATCAACGCCGCGACTCCGGTAGTTGAGCGGTAGGCGAAGACTGTTCCGTGCACCTTCTTGCGCCCTTGAGCGAAAGCCTTGCGAACCTCGCTTACGACTTGCTGCTCGACAAGCAGTGCGCCGTTGTTGCGTAAGTTGTCCGCGAGAACGGCGACGCCCGACCTGTGGTAGTCGGGGCCTATCCAGGGAAGGGTGATTCCTCCCCAATCTCCGCCCCATCCTCGCTCCTTCCACGCATCGGGTAGCCCGGCCCAGCAAACGTCACGGCGAGGGCAGCAGTCCCAAAGCGGAGGGTTTGCGCCGGCCGGCAAGAGACCCCCAGCCATGTAATGAGCCCGAAAGCGCGCGAGCGTCGCTATCTGCTCTGGTGAGCGGCGAAGTCCGAGCTGCTCGAGCGTCCCGTCGAGGTCGACGTTTGCGTCGACCACGTTGTCCCACAGCCACGGTTCGACGGCACTCATTGATCGCGAGCCTTCTTGAGGCGGCAGCTGTAGGGCGGGCATGGGCGCGAAACGACGTGGATTTCTGGGTCCGCGATGACGAGGTCATCGTCGCTCGCGCTGTCGGCCTCCCACCCAGGGATTTCGGTCAAAGTTGGGGTCTCCATGTTAGTCGTCGTGCCCGCGGCGCGGGCCCACGCGGGCCGATGAAAATCGGCGATCCTTAGGGGCGTCGCCCGCGACGCCGTCTTTGCTCTTGGTGCCAGTGAGCCCGAGGTTAGTCTGGCGTGTGGGTCTCCCCGGAGCTC
>JBBSIW010000031.1:0-11827 GCA_038231895.1 Solirubrobacterales bacterium
CCCGGGTGGGCCACGCCACCCCCCCCGTGTGCCCGCCGCCCCCGCCCCCCCCCCCTAGGTGGCGCCCGGCCCCCCCCTGGGGGCGGCCCCCCCGGGGGGGCCCCGCCACAGCCCAGCGATGCGGAGATTGCGGCGTCCGGAGCCTCGGCTGCGGTGGCCTCGTCATAGACAGAGCGACCGAATGCACCCGTGTCGACTGCGGGGCTGCAGCTCAGGCCGCCGCCACAGCACCCTGCGCCTTCCGAGCCGACGGCCTTCGCCGCCGCCGCGTAGCGCTCACGCACCTGTTCGCGTACTTCGCTCAGCTCAGCCATGTGCACAGCTCCTTCAATGAATCGGGGACGACGTAGTAGTAGGCCCAGAGCCCCTGGCGCTCTGAGTCCACCATCCCGGCTTGGCGAAGCACCTTCAGGTGATGCGACAGGGTGGGCTGGCTGACCTCGAACAGTGGCACCAGCTCGCACACGCACACCTTGCCCGCGTGCTTGCGGAGCACATCGACGAGCTGGAGGCGGATCGGGTCGCCGAGCGCCTTGGCCACGACAGCCATGTGCTCCGCCTGCTGGCGTTCGACGTCGGGGTACACGACCGGCTCGCAGCAGCGCTCGCCGGCAGCACGCTTCTGCTTCGGTGCGAGCTCCAAATCGACAGACATCGATATACAAATACCTATTGAGTCGATGCTTGTCAATGCTTAGACTCTCCGGCTGGCATCGTCACCCGGACCGAGGAGCCTTCCGTGCGCTACGTCCTCTTCGTCTGCACCCACAACGCCGGACGCTCACAGATGGCCGAGGCCTTCTTCGAGCGCCATGCCCCGCTCGACATCAGCGCCGAGTCGGCGGGCAGCCGGCCTGCGCGGGCGGTCTGGCCGGAGGTCGTCGAGGTAATGCGAGAGGTCGACATCGAGCTGACCGGGCGCCGGCCCAAGAAGCTCACCACCGAGATGCAGTTGCACTCCGATTGGGCAGTGACGATGGGCTGTGGCGATATCTGTCCCTACGTCCCCACCATGGTCGAGGACTGGGACGTGCCCGATCCGGCGGGCCTCCCCATCGAGGAGGTCCGGGCCATTCGCGAAGAGATCGAAGTTCGCGTCCGGGATCTGGTCGACGAACGACTCGACGCGATCCGCACCGACCCCACCGCGCACCAGTTCCGCCTGACTCGCCTGCTTTCGCCGCTGGTCGACGAGTTCTCCGACCGCCGCAGCGACGAGGAGATCCGGGCCTGCGCGGACGCCATCCTGCCGACTACGACGACGTGCCTGTCCGGTCCTACGTGCTGACCCTCGCCCACCGCCGCGCGCGGGCCTGCCTGCAGGCCGACGTCTGCGCCGAGCTCACGTCGGTGGGCTAGCGCTATGGACCGCACCCTCTCCCTCGGGCGGCGCGCTGGCGCGGAAGGCATCGCCGCGTTCGCCCTCGTCTTCGCCGGGTGCGGCGCGATCGTGGCTGACGCCCGATACCACGGTGCGCTGGGGGCGGTTGGCGTCAGCCTCGTCTTCGGCCTGGTGATCATGGTCATGGTCTATGCCACCGGGCACCTCTCGGGAGCGCACATCAATCCGGCGGTGACGATCGCCTTCACGCTGACGCGTCATTTCCCCGCGCGCGAGGCCGTGGTCTACGTGGCCGCGCAGCTCGTGGGCGCAACCGGCGGCGCGCTCGTGCTCTTGGGTGCGTGGTCGGACAAGCCGGCCCATCTCGGCGCCACCACACCCAGCGTCGCTTCCGGCATCGCGTTCCTGTATGAGGCCGTGCTCACCGCGTTTCTGATGTTCGTGATCATGGCCGTGGCCACGGACACGCGGGCTGCCGGCGCGGCGGCGGCCATCGCGATCGGCGGCGTCATCGGACTCGACGCGCTGTTCGGCGGCCCCGTCACCGGGGCATCGATGAACCCCGCGCGCTCGTTCGGGCCGGCCCTGGCCGCAGGTGAGTGGCGCGACTTCTGGGTCTACGTCGCCGGGCCGCTCGTGGGCGCTGCAGCGGGCGCCTTCGGCTACCAGCTCGTACGCGGGGAGACGCCCCCGACTCTCGACCCCACCCGAGCGGAGAGCGAAGACGCCGATGGCCCGCGTCCTGTTCGTCTGTCTGCATAACGCGGGTCGCTCGCAGATGAGCCAGGCGCTGTTCGCCGCGGCGGCCGGCGCACGGCACGAGGCGCGCTCGGCGGGCACGACGCCAGCCGAGCGGGTGCACCCCGAGGTGGTGGCGGTCATGGGCGAGCTGGGGTACGACCTGGCCGGCCACCGGCCCGGCCAGCTCACCCGCGAGCTGGCCGAGTGGGCCGACGTCGTGGTGACGATGGGCTGCGGCGATGCCTGCCCCTACGTCCCCGGCAAGCGTTACGTCGACTGGGACCTTCCCGACCCCAAGGGGCTGCCGAGCGAGCAGGTGCGGGCGATCCGTGACGAGATCCAGGGGCGCGTCCAGGCGCTGGCGTCCGAGCTCGACGAATGACAGCGAACCGCCGGTCCGTGATGGTATGCGAGTCGGCGCCGCCGCTCGCGGTCGAGCGGATGCCTAGCGCCCGACTTCGGCGCGCGCCTCACGTTCCGTACGTCGATCGTCCTCATGCGAGGAGCCCAGTGGGAGGGCCGCACTACGTTCGATCCGCACGGCCCGCAGAGCGTCGGGGTCGAGCCCGAGCAGCTTGAGGATCGTTGGCGCGATCTGCGTGGTCTCGACGTGGCCGCGCAGGACTCCCTGATCTGAGACAGGTTGCCCGGAGATGACGAGCGGGACGTGGCGGTCCTGGGGATCGGCTCCGCCGTGCTCGGCGATCTTGCCCTTGCCGCCGGTGTACACGGTGCCGTATTGGGCGATGCCGAACACGTCGGGAACGCGGCGGCTGCCGGGCCGCACGTTGAAGTAGTCGGCCGCGGCGGCCCCCGCGTACACGGTCGTCAGGCCCGAGCTCGAGTAGGGCTTGGGGCTGCCGTTGATGTCGTTGCCGGTCCCTGAGTGGCTCAGCAGGAACTGCTTGGCGAACTCGGCCGCTGGCTGTGAACGATCGTTGAGCCAGATCAGCATTGCGTCGTCGTCGATGGCGAAGGCGACGAGCGGCGTCGTGGAGCTTGGGTGCGCGGCCTTCCAGGCGGCGTTGAGCGAGTCGATGATCGGCCCATCTGGAATTCGGGTCAGCGCGGAGGGCGTATCGGGCGACTGACCGTGCTTGGCCGAGAGGATGATCGCGGTGTTGCGCTGGAGGTGTCGGCGCCGGATCGCCGCCGTCATCGAGCCCACCTTCGCGTCGACGAAGTCCAAGGCGCGGCTCAGGACCGGTCCCGGCGTGACTCCGTCCGCCAGGTATCCGCCGGGCTCGCCTCCGGAGGTGGGCAGCTTCTCCGCGGTCGAGACGCTCTGAAAGTTCATGCCGAAGATCGCCGGCGTTCCGACGGGGGTCGTGCCGCTGTGGTCGAACCCGTTGATCTCGTTGGTGACCGCGTCGACCTTGTAGCCGTCGTAGCGCCGTGTGAGCGCGTTGTCCTTGGTCCAGTCGATCGAGGAACCGGGGGTTGGCGCGTCGCTGTTGATCTCGGGTGTGAAGAGATCCTGGACGCCGACGCCCGATGGCCCGTTGAGGATCTCGTACGCCGGATGCTTGTCCGACCACGCCGTGCGCAGCCCCGCTTCCCGCGCGACTTCGAAGATGGTGTTCACCTTGAGGTAGCTGTGCGGGTAGACGGGTCTGCACGTGCGGGGATTCACCGGCAGCTGCGCGGGGTCGATCAGCGTCGTCGGGTTGCCGGTCATCTGCAGGACGTTGTCGGGCAGCCCGGAGATGCCCTGGCGGGTCCGTTGAGAACCTGAGAACTTCTTGAGAACCCGCCACCCCACTTCCATCGGAGCTTCCCTGCTCGTTCACAAGCGCGGGCCAACCGCTCCGTAGCGTGCGCGTCGCATCGGTCAGGAACAACGAACGGAAGGCGCCATGGTCCCTACTCGAACGCTCGCGCTGCTCGTCACCCTCGTCGCGGCGTGCGGTTGCACCGACGCCGCCATCGCGGCGGACCTCCCGCTCGGACCGCCGACGCTGAGCGAGACGCGCAGCACGCAGGCGCTTGCGCCCGGCGCGACCTACACGCGCATCATGCGGGGCACGACAACCCCGGACGAGATCTTCGTCGTCGACCTCGGCTTCACCCTCGATCGCGCGCAGGCGCACGCCACAGCGGCCCACCTCCGATCGCGGGGCTACCGCGCGAAGCTCGTCGAGGTCGACGACCACGCCCCGGACTCGCCCAGCCCGGGCCCGCGGCCTACATGGTGCGTGTGGGCGCCTACGAGAAGGCAGCCGACGCCCAGGCCGCGGCCGCCCAGCTCACCACGCAGGGCTTTCAGAAGGTCCACGTCGATTACACGGGCGACGACGGCACGTCCACCGGCGGTCCGTGGCAGGTGCACGTCCTCGACGTCGATCCGCGCCGCTTCAAGGGAACCGTCGCGCCCGTCCTGGCCACCGACGTGGTGCCCGGGCGCGAAACCGTGAGCAGCATCGATGGCCGCACGGATGCGCTCGCGGGTATCAATGGCGGCTACTTCGTGATCGGCGACAGCGACGGCACGCCGGGCGACCTGGCCGGCATCTCGATGGTCGGCGGCGACCTCGTCAGCGAGGCGGTCAACGGACGCACCGACCTGCTGCTCCCCCACCGCAACGGCCGCGGCGCGCAGGTCACGCAGCTCTCGACGGTCCTATCGGTCCGCGCTAACGACCGCAGCAGGCGCGAGCTGGATGGCCGGAACCGCCGGCCCGGCCTCATCCGCTCCTGCGGCGGCGTGGGCGGCGACCAGCCCACCGAGCGCCCGCTGCACGACGTGACCTGCACCGATCCGTCCGAGCTCATCCAGTTCACGCCTGCCTTCGGCGCCGCGACCGATCCCTCCTCGGAGATCGAGGCTGTGTTGGATGACCGAGGCCGCGTCCTCGCCCACCGTCCCCCGGGCGGTCCGATCCCGGCCGGCGGCTCGGTGCTCGCCGGGACCGGAGACGGAGCGGACTGGCTGCGCTCGCACGCGCAGCCCGGCCACACCGTTCACGTGCGCACGCGCGTGGCATCCGACGGCTGGCCGCTCAAAGGCGAAGCGCAGCTCGGCGCGGTGAACGGCGGGCCGCGGCTGCTGCGCGGCGGCACACCGGCAATCGACGCGGCCAGCGAGGGCTTCACCCACCCCGACGACCCGGAGTTCTTCTACCGCTTCGGCATCCGACGCAACCCGCGCACGCTCGCCGGCATCACCCGTTCGGGCCATCTCCTGCTCGTCGCGCTCGAGCCGCTCTCCCCAGAGCACGAGGAGGGCTTGTTCGCCGTCCGCCAGGGCCCCGGCGTCTGGCGCTACCTCACGGCGTTTCCCGACGCGGCTGAGACCCGCGAGCGCTTCCACCTGTGGATGGAGCAGGCGCTTGCCGAGTCGGCAGCCGGGCGGGAGGGCGCGTTCGCGATCCTCGATCGACGCCGCGGGGCGCCGATCGGCAGTACCCGCTACCTCGCGCTGGGCCCCGCGCATCGAGGGCTTGAGATCGGCTGGACCTGGCTCGGGCGTGCCTGGTGGCGGACCGGCGCGAACGTCGAGTGCAAGCTGCTTCTGCTCGGCCGGGCCTTTCGAGAAGCTCGGGTGCGAGCGGGTCGAGCTGAAGACCGACGCGGGCAACGCGCGCTCGCGGGCCGCGATGGAGGCCCTTCCCGCCCAGTTCGAGGGCATCCATCGCCGGCACATGAAGACCGCCAACGGCTGGCGCGACACGGCCTGGTACAGCGTGATCGCACCCGAGTGGCCGACCGTTCGCGCCGCTCTGAGAGCGCGGCTGGCACGCCATGGCGTCGGCGCCTACTCCGAGCACTCACGCCCTCCGGACCGGCCTTGACCCGGCGGGGATTCGCGATCGACGCCTGATGAGCACTGGGTCAGGCGAGTGTGCCATCGGATACCAGCCAGCGAGCCTCGAGCGCGGTGACCCCCGCGATGCGCTCGTAATCGCGGTCGTAGTGCACGAGCTCGACGCCAGAGCTCTCCGCGGTCGCCGCGATCAGCAGATCCGCGGGCGGAGTCCGGCGATGGGCGCCGCCGGCGGCGAGTGCGAGCTGGATCTCGCGAGCCCTTCCCCAAGCGGCGTTGCCCATGGGCACCGACGCGAACGCATCGAGGCGACGGGCGACTTCGTGCGCACGGGCCTCGTTGGGGGCGAGGCGGATGAGCTCGAGAATCACGAGATCGCAGACGAGGACCCGCCCGGCCGCGACTTGTTGGTTGAACCAATCCGCCAAGTGGGGAAAGCGCCGGTCACGAGCCCATGTCCAGACGCCGGTGTCGATAAGAGCCGGATGATCGAGCTCCGCCGGGGCGGCAGGCTCAGGCGGAATGGCGAACCTGTCGATTGGCCTCGACCTCGTCTGGCGTGCCATCCACGTCGCAGCGCACATCGAAGGTCGCGAGCACCGGTCGTCGCCCGACCTCTCGGAGCGCGGCGTTGACCGTGGCGTTGAGCCCGGTCGTACCGAGCGCCTCTTGCGCAAGTGTGAGCGCCCCCTGATCTACATCAATCGTGGTGCGCGCCATATGCATCAGCGTAGCGCATCAGACAGTGAGCTCGTGGTCCCCGGCTGAGGAAGAATTGGACGACGGCGCAACGACGAGGACGATGAGCGCCCTGTCGCGCAGACCACGTCTCGGTGACTCCGGCTACCGCTGCTCAATGACCTCGATTGCGCATGTTGGGCCGGTTGCCGCAGCGAGCCGCCGGTCGGTGGTGACGAGCACCGCGTCAAACGCTTCGGCGAGGGCCACGTACATCGCGTCCCAGCCCTGAACGGTGTCTCGTAGCTGCCACGCTCGGGCGAGGAGCGGCCGGTGACCGAAACGCTCGCCCGGCCAAGCTTCGAGGTCCTCCACCGCTTGCCCGGCCGCCGTGCCGTCCAAGTGCCCACGCAGGCGCTCTCGCCTGATGACACCGAAGACCTCGACGTCCACGACGTGCGGCGCCGCGTGATCGTTGTCGGCGGCCAACCGGTCGCGGATCGCCTCAGCACCCACCCCCCCGATCAACACTTGACAGAGGCAGGAGGCGTCAACCACCAGCATTGGGCCACGAGCCGCGCTGCTCGTCAAGCGCCGCCAAGACCTCGGCGCGCCCGAGCGGCGCGGAACGGCGCCGAGTGCGCGCCAACCAGTCCTGCACGCTGGGCCGCGCGGCGAGGCGCACGGCTTCAGCGCGCAGCAGCTCCGGAACGCTGATGCCGGCTTCAGCGGCGCGCCGAGCCAGCCCCGCATAGACCTCGTCGTCGAGGGCGCGGATCTGCACGGTCTTGGGCATTTCGCGACCTTAGCATGCGCATATGCAGCCGTACATGCAAACCTGCATGGAGCTTCGGAGGCCACCGTCGCTATCGCTCGGCGTCGAATGCGAGAGTGCGCGACTTCCGTACCGGCGCTCCTCCTCTTCGTCCACAGTGGGAGGCACGGAGGCCGGGGCTCGCGCTCCCGCCTTGTTGCGCTCAGCGGGAGTGAAGCCGCCGCTTTCCTCATGACGGCAGCAGCCGGTTTTTCGGGCCGAAGCATGCGCCGGCGGCGAGGGTGCCCGCAAGGCCGGGCGCCGGTGCGCTGGACGCTCAGACGCTGCTGATCAGCTGACTCCGATACGCTGGATCAGCAAGTCCTGAGATGCGCCAAGCCGCCCCCTCCGTTGCTCCGTTGTGTTGCCTGAGTCGCCGGTCGGGTCTGACCTGGGCTGGGTCGCGAGCTGCTCGGCGACAACGCCGAGCACGTCGCTGCGTGCGGGCAGATCGACCGGAAACGCTGTTGATGAACGAACCGGGACGCGGCGGGAAGCCCGGACTGGCCGGCATCGCAGCGGCGGGGCTCGCGGGCGTCTGCTGCGCAGCCGGGCCGCTGCTGTTCGTCTGGGTCGGCTCGGTGGCAGTCGGCGCGCTCGTCGGCATCGGCGCGGGCGTGGCTGTGCTGGTCTCGGCTGCGGGGGTGCTCTATGTCCTCGGGCATGAAGTGCTTGCCGGTGCTCACGGTGTCAAGGTCCGCGTGCAGGTCGCGCGCGAGCCGCTCGCCGTAGGCGAGCTTCTGAAAGCTGTCCGCGGCGCCCCAGACAACGCCGGCCGAAACGCGAAGGTCGGGTAGCCGCGCGGCGACCTCGAGCGTGTCGGCGGTCCACAGGGAGCGGATCTGGCGCAGGAACGTCGCCGCGCCGGCGGGATGGTCGTAGCCGGGCCAATGAGCCGCGGCGGACTCACCGGCCCGGCCACGGTAGTCGTGACCCTGGCCGATGAAGGAGTCAAACACGCGGCGTAACAGCGGCGTTGGCATGCGCGCTACCGCGGGTCCAAGCAGGCGCATGGCCTTCACCCTCGGGATCGGCCACGAGTTGTAGGCGATCGCGTTGGTCAGCACGATGCCCGAGCAGCTGGAGCGATCATGGACGGCCGCGATCTGCACGACGCCGCCGCCGAGGTCGTGCCCGACCAGCACTGCGCGCTCGACGCCGATCTCCTGCAGCCACCGTCGCAGGTAGGCGGCCTGCGCCTTGACGGAGATGTCGCGCCCGGCGCCGGTGGCATACGAGAGTCCGTAGCCGAGCATCTCCCAGGCCAACACCCGCAGGCCCTGCACCCTCGGGGCAGGTCGGCCCAGCTCGGGCATGACATGCCGCCACAGCGCGGGCGAGGTGGGGATCCCGTGCACCAGTACCACCGGCGGACCCTCGCCGTGCTCCAGCCAGCGATGCCGCACTCCGTCGATCTCGACGCTGCGCTCGCGACCGGTGTCCGTCATGGCTGCGCCTGCCCTGCTGCCAAGGCGCGGGGGGTGAGCTTGCGAGCGATGTCTTCCAGATCGTCGCCGCGCACATCGGGTTCGGGAACGATCGGCATCAGCCAGCGTTCGCTGCGCGCGACCCAGGCACCGCGGAGCCCGGCGCGCATCGCGCCCATCACGTCCCAGGCGTGCGCTGCGACCAGGCAGATCTGCGCCGGCTCGACGGCCACGCTCGCGGCGGCGTGCTCATAGACCCGCGCGTGCGGCTTGAACGTCCGCACGGCGTCGCTTCCGATCACGACCTCGAGTCGGTCGCGCAGCCCCGCCGAGGCTAGCGCTCCCTCGGCCGCCTCGGTGGTGCTGTTGGTCAGCACGCCGGTGTGGACCCCCGCATCCTGGAGCGCCGCAAGCGCGGCGCCGGCCTCCGGGAACGGGTCCATGGCACTCGCGCGCTCCATCGCTGCGGCGAGCGGCCCGGTATCGCGACCGCGAGCCCGCAGCCCCCGCTCCAGCGTGGCGCTCAGGTACTCGGGAAGCGGACGGTAGGCGCCGCCGCTGAGCGCGTCGGCCATCGTCAGCAGCAGCGCCTCGTGAAACGCCTCATCGACCAGCCGGCGCTCCTCGGCCCCTCCCCCGAGCGGGCCGGCGATCCCGCTCGGATCCAGCACGGTGCCGTTGAGGTCGAACAGCGCCCAGCTGACACGCCAGTCACCCATCAGACGGCGCCGCGCTGTTTGCGCCACGCCAGTCCCGCGAGCTTCGCCGTCGCGTACGTCGACGGCGCCTGGCGCAGCAGGTCGCGGCGCGCGGTCATCTGCTTGAGCTTGGGATCCGCGTCGGCAGTCATCGGACACGTCACCGCCCCGAACGTCAGCAGCACGGGCCTCGCGCCGGCGAAGTCCGCCTTGCGCAGGCGCCCCCCGTCCGTGGTCGGCAGGAAGTCGGGCATCTCCCCGCCGGCCGTGGCCCACGCCGCGCCATGTCCTCGAACAGCAGCTCGCGCTTGAGATGCCCGTAACCGTACTCCACCGGAAGCCCTCCTCGTCGTTCGCGTCTCGATGCTTCCTCGCCAACCGTTTGGACCCCGGCGCCCTCAACCCGATTCACTACCGCGCGTCCGCTCATCCCTGGCCTTGCGTCCGCTCATCCCTGGCCTTGCATCACGTGAGGCGCACTACGACCGGCTCGCCGAGATCCTCGTCTCCAAAGGCGTCGCGCTCCCCGGGCCATGAGCTCTGACTCTCGCATCGCACGGGCGGAGCGAAAATCCGGCCACGCCCTCGTAGACAAGCGCAGCTCGTCCGCGGCAGGCGTCAGTTGGGCAGCGTCGTTGACGCTCCCGTCCGTCGGCGAGCGGGCGTCTTAACAACTAATCCGCCTGGTCAGCCAGTCCAGGTTGGGGCGCGACCGGCGCTCGCGGGGTCACGTCCAGGAGCCCGGTGCCTGGCCGATGCGTTATCCTTCCCCCACCCCAGGTGGGGTGGATATGACGTTCTCACCGAACGGAGCCGTGCATGCTGCCGCTGACAAAGAAGGAAGCTTTGAACCGCTTGAAGACGGTGCGCGGGCATTTGGACGGGATCATCCGGATGACCGAGGAGGAGGCCTACTGCGTGGATCTGATGAAGCAGGTCTCGGCCGCTCAGGCGTCGCTCGAACGCGTGAACCGACTGATCCTCAAGAACCACCTGGAGACCTGCTTCTCGGAGGCGGTCACCGAGGGCCGGGCGCAACCGGCGATCAACGAGCTGATCGACGCGGTCAAGTTCAGCGCGGTGCTGACCGGAGCCGAGGCCGCACTGGAAGGAGCCGCGACCCGCGAGACACCGGGTAAAACCGCAGCCACCGTGAGGCGGGGGAGCGAGCGATGAGCGAGAGCAGACTCACGGTTCCCGAGATGAGCTGCGACGCCTGTCGCGTTACGATCGAGGGCTCCCTGTACCTCCTGCCTGGTGTCGATGAGGTTGACGTCGATCTGGAGCGCAAGCTGGTCACGGTCGAGCACGACGCAAGCCAGGTGCCGGCCGGGCGACTGGCCGTCGCGGTCGAGGAGCAGGGCTATGAGGTCTCCGAGCAGGTGTCAGGCTGATGGCTACGGCGGACACGCTGCGCGAAGGCGACCAAGCGGAGCCCACCGTGAGCCCGGCCGAGCAGCGCGAACTCTCGGTCGAGGGCATGACCTGCGCCTCCTGTGCGGGGCGCATCGAGCGCGTCCTCTCACGCCAGCCCGGTGTCAGCGAGGCGCGGGTCAACTTCGCCAGCCATCACGCGCGAATCAGCTACGACCCGGCCCTTGTAGACCTGCCTGCGCTCGAAGCGGCGGTCGGCAAGCTGGGCTACCGCGCGACCCCGCTCGAGGAAACAGCCCCGGACGAGGACGAGCAGGCGCGCGAGCGCGAGCAGCGGGGCTGGCTGCGGCGTGTCGCGCTGAGCGTGCCGCTGGCCGCGGTGGTGGTCGTACTGGTCTACGGCTTCGGTGATCAGAGCTGGGCGCGGTGGCTCGCCTTCGCGCTGACCGTGCCGATCCAGTTCCTCGCCGGCTGGCCGATCCTGCTCAGCGGCCTGGCCCGGGCGCGGCGGCTGAGCGCCAACATGGACACGCTGATCGCCCTGGGCACGCTGACCGCGTTCGTCTTCTCGACGGTGCGCCTGTTCATCGGCGGCGACCTGTTCTATGACACCGCCGCGGTGATCATGGCTTTCATCGTGCTCGGGCGCTTCTTCGAGGCTCGGGCGACCTCGCGCGCCTCCGGCGCGATCCGCAAGCTCCTCGAGCTCGGGGCCAACGAAGCCCGAGTCATCGTCGACGGCGAGGAGCGCCTGATCCCCGTCGAGGAGGTCACCGTCGGCGCGCGGGTGCGCGTCAAGCCCGGCGAGAAGATCCCCGTCGACGGAGAGGTGCTCGACGGTCACTCCACTGTTGATGAGTCGATGCTCACCGGGGAGTCGCTGCCGGTCGAGAAGAGCCCGGGTGCCGGTGTCGCGGGGGCGACCGTCAACCTCGATGGCGCGTTGACCGTGCGCGCGACCCGGGTGGGCCGCGACACCGCGTTGGCCCA
>JBBSIW010000032.1:0-11708 GCA_038231895.1 Solirubrobacterales bacterium
AAAAGGCATTGTCGAACTCCATGGCGCTTCTCCTCGGGTTGGGGGCGAGTCGTAAGCGCGCGGATATCGGGCGACTGCTCAGTCGCCGCTCGAGCGTCGGCCCAGGGCCGTCGCTGCGAGCCCGTAACCACCGCGCCTGACAGTGGCGGATACCGAAGAAGCCCGGGGCACGTACCTGCGGTAGACGTTGTATGCGAAGTAGATGAGGTACTGCCTCTGGCTTGCCAGCTTGGTCGAAAAGGCTCAACTGTTCGTCAGGTAGATGCGCCAGAAAAACGAAGGTTCATGGCATCCCTGCTCACTCTGAATGAAACGCTACCAGCGTCTCGCATGCACGTCCATTCAGGAGCCGCTGGTAGCGTCCGCGGCCCCGTGGCCATTCAGCCAGGCACCCACGAGCTGGGATCGCATAACGCCAGCCTTCGAGTCACGACCGGTCGGCACGGTCCAGCAGCCAAGGCGGGGCACAACCTGGTCATGCACGTCACGTCCTGGCAGGCGGTGCTCAACGTCGGCGAGGGTCCGGGGCAGATCAGCCTGGAGCTCGATGCCGACGCCGGCTCTCTTCGGGTGCACGAGGGCCACGGCGGAGCGCAACCGCTGAGCGAAGACGACAAGACCGACATCCACAAGAGCATCGACGACGACGTGCTCAAGCGACGGCCAGTCGAGTTCCGGTCAACTAGCGTCGAGCCCTCCGAGGACGACTCGATGCGGGTGAGCGGTGAGCTCACCATGGCCGGCGACACGCACCCGATCGACTTCGAGCTGACCGTGGACTCGGACGGTCAGCTCAGCGGCAGCGCGACCGTCAAGCAGACCAACTGGAGCATCAAGCCCTACTCCGCGCTGTTCGGCGCGCTCAAGGTCACCGACGAGGTCAAGGTCATCGTCGAAGCCAGCCTGCCCTCGGGCTGATCGCGGGCTCGCGCGCCGAGTGCACTCTCTCGGCGATGGGCATTGGGCGGGACGCGTTACATTTGCTCGACGGAGACCACGACCAGGAGGCACTGCATGCCCGAGTCCCATCAGGACAAGGGGCCCGAGGAGGGCTCACCCTCCCTTGATCGGGAGGACATGACGGATAAGTCCGCCGGGTTCAGAGCGGCCCACCCCCCCACCGAGACTGACGTCGAGGTTACGGAGGGAGAGGCTCCGGACGCTGCCACGGAGACGGCTGACTCGCCCGAGCTGGAGATCGACAAGGACGCCGGGGACAACGCCGACGCGGTCGTCAACGCACCACGGGCTGCCAAGCCCGGCGAGAAGGACGACCCCGACATGAAGGACATGGGCGTTGGCCCGCGGCCAACCGACGACCAATCCGCGCGATAAGGGCGGCGTCAGTCCCTGTAGGTGGTCTGGGCGTCGAGTCCTCCCTCGACACCCTCCGGAAGCGAGTCGCCGGCGAATGCCCTCAGAGCCACGGCCTGGACCCTCACGCCTTCCTCGCCGTCGCGCCCGACGAACCAGCGGCCGTTGTCCCACCGAAGCGCATCAGGTGAGCTTCCGAGCATATGAGCGGCGATCATCTGCGCCTTGCCGCGCAGCTTGCGCGCGGTTACGGCCACGTTTTCGCCAAGAGCCGGACTCGGGCTGGCGTTGAAGCTGTGGCCCTCTCCGAATCGGTCGGTGTCCTCGTGCACGACCTTGATGTCCGCGGCCGGAAGGCCGAGCTCCTCCGCGAGGATCTGTGCCAGCCTCGCCTCCTCCCCCTGGGAGGCTTCACTCAGGCTGAGCACGGCCTTTCCGGTCGGATGCATGCGCAGGAACACCGCTCGGTACACGGCACCGTCAGCCACGGCGAGCTCCCGGCTGCGCTGGCGCAAGTCCCAACCTTGCGGCGGTGTCGGGTGATGTCTCGCCCTCGCCGCGCTGAAGAGCCTGGAACACGCTGTGCGCGTTGTGCTCGGTGGAGCTGCAGTAGCGGGGCGGGGGTCCTCGTTCCGGCGCGTGCTCCATGACGACTTCGCACCCCGGGTAGGCGCACGTCTTGGGGGTGGTCTCGGTCATGTAGGGCGGCTCGACAAGTTCATTTCGCTGACGCAACGTTATCGCGCTCACGGCTCGCGTCGGATTCATCGGATGCTCTTCATGCTGTGGTCCTGCCGCGGCTGGGACCGTATCCGCTGGGCATCGGCACGGGTCTCTGCGCCTCGGTTGGGTCGGCGCTCGGCCACGACGGCTCAGCCGCACCCGTCGCCGGCGCCGCTGGTCTCCAGCTCGCTTCGGGCAAGGAGGAGCGTGTGGCAGCTATCGCCTCGGCGACCGCGTCCAGAGCCTTCAGGTTATGGCCGCTCACCAGCGCGTCACAGTGCGGCAGGGCGGCCGCCATGCCGTGGGCCCCCGGCGAGAAGCCAGGGGCGCTCACACGCGGGTTGACCCAGACGATCCGGTAGGCGAGCCGCGCGAGCCGCGTCATCTCGCGCGTGACGAGGCCGGGATCGCCGCGCTCCCAGCCATCGGAGAGGATCACGACGATGGCACCGCGCGCCATGCCGCGGCGTCCGTGGCGGTCGTTGAAGGCCTTCAGCGCCTCCCCGATGCGCGTCCCGCCCGACCAGTCGGGGGCGGCGGCGGCCGCACGCTGAATCGCCGCTTCGGCGCTGCGTCCGCTCAGTGCGCGGGTCAGGCGAGTCAAACGAGTGGCGAAGACGAACGCCTCGGCCGGCGTGCCACCAGCGACCGCGGAGCGCAGGAGCTGGAGGTAGGCGCGCGCGTATGGCTCCATCGAGCCCGAGATGTCGCACAGCAGCACCAGCGTCCGCGGGCGCGTGCGCCGGCGTCGGCGTGCGAGGCGAATCGGATCGCCCCCGGTGCGCAGGCTCGTGCGCAGCGTGCGGCGCAGGTCGACGCGCTCGCCTCGCCGCGCGCGCCGCGCGCGCCGGGTGCGGCGCTGGGGCGGGGCGAGCTCGAGGCGCGCCATCAGCCGCTGAAGCTGCGCGAGCTCGTGAGGCTCGAGTGACGCGAAGCTCTTCTCCGCCAGGCGCTCCTCCTCGCTGGCCAGGGCCAGTGGCACCTCGACGTCGCGCGCGTCCCCGTCGCCAGAGGCCGAACCCGCCCCGGCCATGTGAGAAGGCTGAGGTGAGCCCGGCTCTCGCGGGGCCGACCGCTCCCCGGGGCTCGGCGCCGGCTCGCTGTGCTGGGAGGCGCCGAGCCGGGGTGAATAGGGGTCGCCGCGGTCCTCGCCGGGATCCATGCCTGGATCGAACACTGCGGCGAATACCTGGTCGAAGGCGGGCACCTGGGCCGGGGAGGAGACGAACACGGCCCGTGCCGCCCAGTACAGCTCGCTGCGCGTGGCCGGCGCCACGAGCGTGAGCGCCCGCGCGAAATGTGCCGAGCGCTCGGGTGTGACGGGCATGCCGGCCCCGCGCAGCCGCTGGCCCAGCGCAGCGGCGAGGGCGGGCAGGTCGAGCGTCTCAAGCACCGCGCTCCTCGACGAGCGCCTCCAAGCCCTCGGCCCGGACGAGGTCCTGGTCGTCGGCGTACTTCAGCACCGAGCCGAGGGTGAGGTCCACGGCAGCGACGTCGAGACGCTCGACGCCGAGCAGCTCGAGTGCAGCCACCCAGTCGATCGCCTCGGCGACGCCAGGGCGCTTCTGCACGTCGCTGGTACGCAGGCGCGCCACCGCCCCGGCCACCTGCACCGCCAGCGTCTCCGATGCGCCTCGCACGCGCCGGCGCACGATCTCGACCTCGCGCTGCGGGCTCGGGTAGTCGATCCAGTGATACAGGCAGCGCCGCTTGACCGCGTCGTGCAGGTCGCGCGTTCGATTCGACGTGGCGACGACGGCGGGCGGGTGCGTGGCGCTGATGGTGCCCAGCTCCGGCACCGTCACCGTGGCCTCCGCCAGCAGCTCCAGGAGGAACGCCTCGAAGTCGTCGTCGGCGCGGTCGAGCTCGTCGATGAGCAGCACCGCCGGCCGTGGGCCAGGATGCTCGAGCGCGCGCAGCAGCGGGCGGCGGATGAGGAAGTCGGGGCCGAAGAGCTCCTCCTCGCTCACGTCCGCGCTGCGCGCATCGGCCAGGCGGATGCGCAGCAGCTGGCGCGGGTAGTTCCACTCATACAGCGCCTCGGCCGCGTCGATTCCCTCGTAGCACTGCAGTCGGATCAAGGGGGTGTCGAGCACCGCGGCCAGGGCCTTCGCGGCTTCGGTCTTGCCCACCCCGGCCTCGCCCTCCAGCAAGAGCGGCTGGGGCAGGCGCAGACTCAGGAACAGCGACGTCGCCAGCCCTCGATCGATGAGATAGTCGACCTCCTCCAGGCGCCTCATCAACGTCGCCACGTCCGGCATCAGCTCGCGCACGGCGTCCTGCGCTCCCATCCGCGCCGGCCCGCTCACAGCGGTGCCTCGGCGAGCACGGCCTCGTAGTCCTCCGGCGTGTCGACGTCACGCGGGATGCAGCCCGCGATGGCCACCTCGACCAGGTCGGCGGCGCGGCGGTGAAGCAGCTTCCAGACCCCCTTGTCGCCATGCAGGTCGGCGAGCTCGCCGAACACGCTGCGGGCAAAGGCGATCGGATGCCCGCGCCCGTCGTCGTAGCGGCAGACGGCCAGGGGCGCATCGCCGCGCCCGTCCAGCAGCGACCGCACCGTCGCGGCGCTCACGCCGGGCTGATCGCCGAGCAGCAGCACGAGCACCTGGCAGCGCGGGTTCACCGCCCCCAGCGCCGCCGCGATCGACGAGGAGCAGCCGGCGCCGTAGGCGGAGTTGACCACGACGTCGGCGCCGTCGAGGTCGACCGTCGCCCGGACCTCGTCGGCGTGGCCGCCGATCGGCACGACGATCTGATCGAACGAGCACGTCCGAGCGACGCCGAGCACGTGGCCAAGCAGCGTCTCGCGCCCGTAGGGCAGAAGCTGCTTGGGGCGCCCGAGCCGGGTCGAGCCCCCCGCCGCGAGCACCAGTCCGACGACCGAGCCCTCAGCCGGCAACGACAACGGCGCCCTGATCCTGCTCGAACTTGGCCTTGCAGCCCTCGCAGCAGAAGTAGACGGTGCGACCATCGTGCTCGACGTGCGGAGTGTCCGCGGCGGCGGCCACGGCCATGCCGCAGATCGGGTCCATGGCCGTGGCCGGCCCATCGGGCACGGGGCGGCGCGGTCGTGAAGGGGCCCCCGCACCGCGGCGCACGGCGATGATCCGCGCGAGGATCGCCAGCGCGATCTCCGCCGCAGTCCGGGCGCCGATCTCGATGCCGGCGGGGGTGTCGAGCGCCTCCAGGCGCTCCTCGCTCATCCCGCCCGCCCGCAGCTCCTCGACGACCGCCGCGCCGCGCACGCCGCTGGCGACGAGGCCGACGTAGGGCAGGCCGGTCTCCAGCCCCCGCCGCAGCGCGTCCAGCTCATCGCGTCCGTGCGCTGCCACGACGAGGGCGAGGTCGTCCTCCGCCGGCTCCGGCGCGTCGTCCTGCACGGCCACGACGCGGAGGCCGAGCTCCGCGCCCAGGCGCTTCAGAGCTCCGGCCACGGGGGTCGCGCCCACGGCCAGCACCCGCGGCGAGGGCAGCACCGGCTCGAGGAATATCTCCATCGCCCCGCCCGACAGGCACGGGTTCTGGACTGTCACGGCCCCCTCGCTCTTCTGCCCTTCGTCATGGCCGTCGCCGGGGAGGATCCGCAGCAGCACCGCCTCGCCCGTCTCGAGCACGTGCAGGGCGTGCACGCGCACGCTCTGCTCGGCGCACACTCCGCCGACGAAGCCCTCGATGCTCCCGTCGTCGAGCACGAGCGCCACATCACCGGCAAGCGTGCTGGTCGGACGCTGCGCGCGCACGACCCTCGCGACGACGAACGGCACGCTCTGAGCGGTGAGCGCTTCGGCTCGCCGCGTGAGCGCGTCCGAGATCATTGCGGCGGCTCGGGCCTGCCCTGCATCGCCGCCCACACCCGCGCGGGGGTCAGCGGCATGTCGATGTGCGTCACGCCGTGGGACTCGTACAGGGCGTCGATGACGGCATTGACGATGGCCGGGGGCGCGCCGTTGGTCGCGGACTCGCCGACGCCCTTGGCGCCGATGGGGTGGTGCGGGCAGGGCGTGACGGTCGCGCCCAGCTCCCAGTCTGGGCACTCGAGCGCGGTCGGGATCAGATAGTCCATCATCGACCCGTTGAGGCAGTTGCCCTGCTCGTCGAAGGTGATCACCTCCATGAGCGCGATGCCCACGCCCTCGGCCAGGCCGCCCATGATCTGGCCGTCGACGATCATCGGGTTGATGCGCACGCCGCAGTCATCGACGGCGATGAACCGCCGGACGGTCACCTCGGCGGTACCGGGGTCGACGTCGACCACGCAGATGTAGGCACCGCAGGGATAGGTCAGGTTCGGCGGGTCATACACCGATTGGGCGTCGAGACCGCCTTCGAGGCCTTCGGGCAGCGGAGCGGCACCGTACGCCGCCTCGGCGATCTCCTCGATCATCGCGCCCTTCTCCGGGTCGCCCTTGACATACCAGCGGCCCTTCTCCCACACGAGGTCCTCGGGAGAGGTCTCGAGCATCCCGGCCGCGATCAACCGCGCCTTGTCGCGCACTCTGCGCGCGGCCACGGCGGCGGCCGCGCCGGACACCGGCGTGGAGCGGCTGCCGTAGGTCCCCAGGCCGAACGGCGTGCGGTCGGTGTCGCCATGGCGGATCTCGATGTCATCCGGGGAGATCCCGAGCTCCTCGGCGACGATCTGGGCAAACGTGGTCTCGTGGCCCTGCCCCTGGGTCTGGCAGCTGATGCTGAGCACCGCCTTGCCCGACGCGTGCACGCGAAGGTCGGCACCGTCGGCCATGCCCAGGCCGAGGATGTCCATGTGCCTCCTCGGCCCGGCGCCGACGACCTCGGTGAAGAAGCAGATGCCGATGCCCATCAGCTCGCCCCGCGCCCGCTTCTCCGCCTGCTCGCGGCGCAGCTCGTCGTAGCCGGCGATCTCCATCGCCGTGCGCATGGTCTTCTGATACTGGCCGGAGTCATACGTCCAGCCGGTCTTGGTCTCGTAGGGGAACTGCTCCGGTGCGATGAAGCTCTTCATCCGCAGCTCCACCGGGTCGACTTCCATGGCCAGGGCGAGCTCGCCCACCATGCGCTCGACGAGGTAGATCGCCTCCGTCACCCGGAACGAGCAGCGGTAGGCGACGCCGCCGGGCGCCTTGTTGGTGTAGACGGCCTTGACGTTGCAGTAGGCGGCCTCGAGGTCGTAGGACCCGCAGAACACGTGGAAGAACCCCGCGGGGAACTTCGAGGGCTGCGCGGTGCTGTCGAAGGCGCCGTGGTCGGCGAGGACGTCGACGCGCACGCCGGTGATCTTGCCGTCCTTGGAGCAGATCTCACCGCGCATGATGTAGTCGCGGGCGAACCCGGTCGACATCAGGTTCTCCGAACGGTCCTCCACCCACTTGACCGGCCTGCCCGCCACGATCGATCCCACGATCGTGCACACGTAGCCGGGGTAGACCGGGACCTTGTTGCCAAACCCCCCGCCGATGTCGTTGACCATGATGCGGATCTTGTGCTCGGGCAGGCCGGCCACCTGGGCGTAGACCGTGCGGTGCGCGTTGGGGGCCTGGTTGCCGTTGTAGATGTCGAGCTGACCCGTCTCCGGGTTCATGTCCGCGATCATCCCGCAGGTCTCGAGCGGCGCCGGGTGACAGCGCGGGTAGATCATGTCGCGCGTGACGACGGTGTCGGCCTCGGCGAAGACCCGGTCCGCCTCCGCCCGGTCGCCGGCCTCCCAGCTGGCACTGGCGAGGTTGTCGGTCTGGCCCGCCTTGTCGTCGCGGATCAGCGGCGCGTCGGCGTCCAGCGCCTTGCGCGCGTTGACGACGGCCGGCAGCGGCTCGTACTCGACGTCGATGAGCGGAAGCGCGTCGCGCGCGGCGTAGCGGTCCTCGGCGACGACGAAGGCCACCTCCTGGCCCTGGAAGCGGACCTTGTCGCCTGCGAGCACGGCCTGTGAGTCATAGGAGATCGTCGGCATCCAGGCCAGGCCGAGGGTCTCGAGGTCCTTGGCCGTGATGACGCGGTGCACCTTGGGGTGGGCGAGCGCGGCGGAGGTGTCGATGGAGACGATGCGCGCGTGCGCGTACGGGCTGCGCAGCACGGCGCCGTGCAGCATCCCGGGCAGCACGATGTCGTCCAGGTAGGTGCCCTGGCCGCGGATGAAGCGCGCGTCCTCTTTGCGCTTCATGCTGCCGTAGCCGATGGGCGCCTCTTGCGTCGCGGGTGTGGCCATGCTCATCTCCTCTGCGATTCGGCGCCCTGGTGCTCGGCCGCCCAACGGATTGCCTTGACGATGTTCGAGTACCCGGTGCAGCGGCAGATCGCGCCCGAGATGGCCGTGCGGATCTCGGCCTCGGTGGGATCGGGGTTGGCGTCGAGCAGCGCGCGGGCGGTCATGATCATCCCGGGCGTGCAGAAGCCGCACTGCAGGCCGTGCTCCTGGCGAAAGCCCTCCTGGACGGGATCGAGCAGCCCGTCGACCTCCATCGCTTCGATCGTGCGGACCTCGTGGCCCTCGCACATGGCGGTGAGCACCGTGCACGACTTGACGGGCAGGCCGTCCATCTGCACGACGCAGGCGCCGCAGTTCGAGGTGTCACAACCCCAGTGGGTACCGGTGAGTCCGAGCGTGTCGCGCAGGAAGTGCACGAGCAGGAGCGCCGGCTCGACCTCGCGCGTGACCGCCTCGCCGTTGACGGTCACCGTTACCTCCATCAGGCCTCCTGGTGTAGGGCGCGCTGCGCGGCGCGCCTGAGGGCGCGACGGGTGAGCTCGCCGGCGAGATGGCGCTTGTAGTCGACCGGACCGCGCGCGTCCGGGCTCGGAGAGCAGTCCTCCGCGGCGATCGCGCCCGCCTGGGCGAAGAGGTCCTCGGAGGGCGCCTTGCCGCGCAGCAGCTCCTCGGCGCGGGAGACGTGGACGGTGGTCGGCCCGACGGCGCTGAGGGCCACGCCGGCGTCGGCGATCGACCCTCCGTCGAACCACAGGGCACCGGAAACGGCGACGATGGCCCAATCGCCGGCGCGCCGCTCGACCTTCTCGTGTGCGCTGCCACAGCCGGGCCGCAGCGGCACCCGAACCTCGACGACCATCTCCGCGTCCCCCACGGCCGTCTGGTAGGGCCCGACGTGGAAATCGTCCATCGCGACGAGCCGCTCGCCGCCGGAGCCGGCGATTACCACCTGCGCCTTGAGCGCAGAGCAGACGGCCGAGAGGTCTTCGGCCGCGTCGGCCTGGGCCAGCGAGCCGCCCATCGTGCCGCGGTTTCGCACGAGCGGGTCGGCGATCACCCGCTCGGCGTCGGCAAAGATCGGAAAGTGCCGGGCGAGCAGCTCGGACTCCAGCAGCTCGTGGTGGCGCGTCAACGCCCCGATCCGGATCTCGCCCTCCTGCTCGCGGATGTAGGAGAGCCCGTCGAGGTCGTTGACGTCGATAAGGTGCTCGGGGTTCGCCAGTCGCAGCTTCATCATCGGCAGCAGGCTGTGGCCGCCGGCGATGATCCGCGCGTCGGGGCCGAGCTCCTCGAGTCGCGCGATGACGCTCTCGACACTCGTCGCGCGCTCGTACTGAAATGGTGCCGGGGTCTGCAAGAAGCTCTCTCTCCGCGCGGAAGCGCTCACCACATGTTTGCACGTCAAAGGACGGGCGTCGGCTCCTACTCGCGGGGCGCCCACGGCTCGGTGGGAGGCGGTCGCCGTTGGCGGGGCTGGGCGGGCGGCGGCCGCCGTTTGCGGGGCGCCCCGATTTCCTCATTGGGGCTGTAGACCTCCGGCGCGCCGGTGCCGATGGTTGGCGAGCGCGGTTTGGTGCTTCCTCCTCCAGGCTCGGCGTACAGCGCCCGCGCCGCGGCGCTCGAAGCACTCGCGTCCCGCAGCGCGGCGCCGGAGAGGGCGCCGGCGCCGAGCGGACTCTCCCGGCCGAGGCGCGCGAGTTGGACGGCGCCCCTCGTGTAGACCTCGTCGATGTTCTTCACGGGGCCTCGCCTCCCGCGGCGCGCGACCATGGCCGCCCCGCCCCCGGGGAACACCGACTCGATCAACCCGGCTGCGTCCTCGGTCCCCGCCTTCTTCTCGAGCAGGCCTTCGAGCAGGTCGCTCCCACCGTCGAGATCGGCGTCGATGGCGCTCACGATGTCGTTGACCGGAGCGCTCTTGCCGACGATCTCACCGACCGAGCCGATGACGACGTCGAGGCCGGAGTTGATCTTTCGCAGCTCCAGGATCACCGCGACGAGATAGACGACGAGCACGGCAATGACGACGACGACGGCAATGATCGTGACGATGGCGGCGGCTTCCATGCGTGTCAGGCGTCGTCGAGGATGACGTCGAGGGAGCCGCCGTAGTCCTGGACCGTGGCCACCGTCTCACGGACCTGGCGCTGGGTGGCATGCAGCAGCTCCACGCCATCGAGGTCCTTTGACGCCGACCCCGCCACCTTGGCGATGGTCTCCACCTTGGGCACGATGCTCCTGGCGGCGTTCAGGACGCCCCGGAGCAGATACACCACGACGGGAGCGATCACGAGCAGCAGCACCGCGTTGCCGATCCACCAGACGATCATCGCTGCCTCACATGAGCGGCCACCGTAGCCGCCTTCTTGGCGACGCCCGGCAGCCTGCCGAGGATCGCACCGAGCCCATCGTTGATCGCCTCGACGGCGGGGGTCAGCCCGCGCAGGTGCTCTGACTCGACCGTGGCCAGCGCCGATCCCAGCGTGTCGAGCCCATCGGCGATCCCCGCGAGGCGCCGGCGGACCTCGATGAGGGCGAGCGCGAGCACCGCGACCAGCAGCACCGCCTCGACGACACTCAGCACCACGAGCAGGGGCGTGCTCATTCGGGGGCCTTGGCGTAGCCCTGTGTGAGCGCGTTCATGTAGGCGTCCTGGATCACGACCTCTTCCTCGATCTGCTCCAGCACCGGCGTCGTGGCCTGCAGCTGTGGGATGTGCTCGGTGTTGGCCGCCACCTTCCCCGCGACCTCCAGCAGGCCGTCCACGCTCGCCCCGATGTTCTTGACGAAGTTCAGCAGTACGAGCATCAACACGGCCACGACGATGACCACGACCAGTCCGAGGCCGAGCGAGACATACCAAAGGTCGCGCTCGGCACCGGCCAACGCAGTCGGCAGAACCGTCATTTCCCGACCGCCGCCTTTCGCAAAGCGCGGGCCGCGTGCAGGATCCTGACCCCGGAGCCGTTGATCTGGCGGATGCCGCCGAGCTGCGCAGTCTGGGCGCGAATCGTCTCGACAGCTTCTCTCGCCGTGCGCGCCTGCACAGCGATCCGGGAGGCCAGGATCAAGATGATGCCCACGATGATCACGGCCACGATGACGACCACGACGCCGAGCGACAGTCCCACGTACCAGGCGGTTGTCTCCGAACCGATCAGCATGGTCACCCGGCGTCTACTTGAGGCCCTTCGCAGCGTCCTTGAGTCCCTTGCCGGCCGTGAACTTGGCCGTCTTGGAAGCCTTGATCTTGATCGCCTCGCCCGTGGCCGGGTTTCTCCCCTGACGCGCGCCGCGCTTGGCCACGTGGAACTTCCCGAAGCCGGTGATCGCCACCTCGCGGCCCTTGCGCAGCTCGTCGCGGACCGTGTCCACCAGGGCATCGAGGGCGTCCTGCGCGTCGCTCTTGGACAGCTGTGCCTTCTCGGCAATGGCATCGCTGAGTTCGGTCTTGTTCATCGGTTCTCCTTTTGCGATGGTGAGGGCT
>JBBSIW010000033.1:0-11641 GCA_038231895.1 Solirubrobacterales bacterium
AAGATGGACGGCGCGATCGTGCTCAACCAGAACGTCACCAAGATCGTGTGGGCCAACGTGCAGCTCATGCCCGACCCCACGATCCTCTCGGTGGAGACCGGCACGCGCCATCGAACGGCTGAGCGCGTGTCCAAGCAGACCGACGCGCTCGTGATCGCGCTCTCTCAGCGCCGCGAGGTGGTCTCGCTCTACACCGACGGCGCCAAGTACATCATGGTCGGCATCCCCATCGTCCTGGCCAAGGCGAACCAGGCGCTCGCCACGCTCGACAAGTTCCGCACGCGCCTTGACCAGGTCTCCACCCGCCTCACGGCACTCGAGTTCGAAGGCGGCTCGACGCTGCACGATGTTCTTACCGTGCTTCAGCGAGTCGAGCTGGTGACTCGGATGGCGGTGGAGATCGAGCGTT
This sequence comes from Solirubrobacterales bacterium, assembly GCA_038231895.1. GTDB lineage: Bacteria > Actinomycetota > Thermoleophilia > Solirubrobacterales > Solirubrobacteraceae > JALYZC01. The sequence continues at coordinate 410 of JBBSIW010000033.1, forward strand.
ACATCGTGGAGCTGGGAACCGAGGGCCGCTTGATCGAAGGCCAGCTCGACGAGACCATGGTGGGTGTCGCCGCTGACAAGGTCGCCCTCGTCCACGACTACCTCGTCGAGGACGACGACGACAACTTCGCCGCGGTCATCGACCAGCTGGGGCGCCTGGCGCATCCCGACCTGCTCGACTTCGGACGGCTGGCCGAGCTGCTCGGCTATGACCGCAAGCTCAACACACTCGACTACCCCGTCTCGCCGCGGGGTCATCGCATCCTCGGACGCATCCCTCGGCTGCCGAAGATGGTGGTCGGCGAGATCGTGCGCGAGTTCAGCCGGCTGGAGGAGATGCTGGCCGCCACCGACGCGGAGTTGGAGACCGTCGAGGGCGTCGGCGAAATCCGGGCGAAGGACATTCGCGAGGGCCTTCGCCGTCTACAGGAGATCAACCTCGTGGACCGTTACCTACAGACCTAGCGAGCGCAGGCGCCGCCATGCAAACGGCGACTCGAGAAGGAGGCAACCATTCCCGAAGTCATGGAAGAGCAGTTGGAGGAGCTCGAGATCACCGTCGAGGTCGAGAACATCGAGTTCGAGATCGGCGACAATGTCGTCTATCCCCACCACGGGGCGGGCCAGGTCCTCAAGAAGGAGTCCAAGGAGATCTTCGGTGAGGAGCGCGAGTACCTCACGATCAAGATTCTCCACAACGACATGACGGTGATGGTCCCGACGGCCAACGCCGGCATGGCCGGTCTCCGGCGCGTGATCGACGAGGAGACGGTGAAGAAGGTCCTCGGGGTCCTCGGCGATCAAGTGTCGGAGATGCCCAAGAACTGGAACCGTCGCTTCAAGCACAACCGCGACAAGATCAAGACCGGCGACATCTACGAGCTCGCCGAGGTCGTGCGCAACCTGGCCATCCGTGAGTCGGAGAAGGGCCTGTCAACCGGCGAGAAGCAGATGTTCACCCGGGCGAAGAAGATTCTCGCCTCCGAGCTCATGTACGCACTGGAGATGGAGGAGGAGCAGGCTGAGGACCACCTCGATGACCTGCTTGCTCGGTCGGCCGACGGCCAAGTGGCCGTCAAATGAAAAGGGCTCGGCCGCACTCCGCTCCCCGATAGCGGAGACCGCTCCGTGCGGGATAGCGGAGACCGCTCCGTGCGGCCGAGCAGCTAGCACATGGCGGTGGCCCTCATCGTGGCCGCCGGCAGTGGCGAACGCCTTGGCGCCTCGCGGCCCAAGGCGTTCGTCACGTTGGCGGGCAAGCCGATGGTGCAGTGGAGCGTCGACGCGTTTCGCTCCTGGGACGTCATCGACGACATCGTGGTCGCGCTCCCTCCAGGACGCAAGCGGGCGCCGAAGGGGACGCTCGGCGTGCCCGGCGGCAAGAGCAGATCGGAGTCGGTGAAGCGGGCGCTGGCCGCGGCGCCCCGCTCCGCTCCGGCCGACGTCTACGTGCACGACGCCGCGCGCCCGCTCGTCAACCTCGAGCTCCTGCACGTCCTGAACGATAGGAGAGGCGACGCGGACGCTGTGACCGCGGGCTCGCGGATCGCCGACACGGTGAGGCGGACCGACGCCTCGGGCCGCGTGATCGAGACCATCGACCGCGAGGGACTCTGGGCGATCGAGACCCCTCAGGTGTTTGAGACCGTGGTGCTGCGGCGCGCCTTGGATGCGCCCGTTCGCGTGCTGCGCGAGGCGACCGACGACACATCGCTCGTGGCGCGGATTGGAGGCACCGTGGCCGTCGTGGATTCGGGGGAGGCGATGGCGAGCGGGAACCTCAAGGTCACATGGCCCGCGGACCTGCGCCTGGCCGAGCTGATCCTCGAGGAGCGCGCCTGATGTTGACCGACTACCACGTCCACCTCCGTCGCGACGACCCCGGGCACACCGCCCTCGACGCATTCACGCCCGCCAATGCCGACCGCTACCGCAGCGTGGCGACCGAGCGGGGCATCTCCGAGCTTGGCGTAGCCGAGCACATCTACCGCTTTGAGCGTGCGCTCGACGTCTGGGACCATCCAATGTGGCGCGAGTACGCGCGTGACGACCTGGATTCCTACTGCGAGTTCGTGCGTGAGGAGACCGACCTGCGTCTGGGCATCGAGGCCGACTTCATCCCGGGGCGCGAGGACCGCATGGCGGCCCTGCTCGAGGCCCAGGACTTCGACTACGTGGTCGGCTCCGTTCACTTCGTGGGCAACGCGGCGGTGGACTACGAGCCCTACGACATCTGGCGCATGGGCCATTCGGCCGAGCGGATCTGGCGCGACTACTTCGCCGCGATTGCCGAGGCCGCGCGCAGCGGGCTCTTCGACATCATGGCCCACCCCGACCTCGTCAAGGTGTGGGGCTCGGACCGGCCGGCCCCAGCCGGCGACCCGCGCTTCTATTACGAGCCCGCGGTCGAGGCGTTTGCCGAGTTGGGGGTGGCCGTCGAGGTCTCCACGGCCGGCTGGCGCAAGCCCGCCGGTGAGCTCTACCCCTCCCGCGCCCTGCTCGAGATGTGCGTCGAGGCCGGATGTCCGATCGCCCTCTCGAGCGACGCTCACGCGCCCGACGAGATCGGCTACCGCTACGAGGACGCACTCGAGGAGCTCGCGGAGGTGGGGGTCAGCGAGCTGTGCGTGTTCGAGCAGCGTCGCCGCCGGCTCGAGCCGATCGGCGCCGAGTGATGTTTCGCACCGGCATCGGCTATGACGTACATCGCTTCGAGCCCGACCGCCGACTGGTGCTCGGCGGGGTCGAGATCGTGCACGAGCAGGGCCTGGCGGGGCACTCCGATGCCGACGTTCTCACCCATGCGGTGATCGACGCACTGCTGGGCGCCGGGGCCCTCGGTGACATCGGGACGCACTTCCCCGACGACGATCCGCGCTGGAAGGATGCGCAGTCGCTGCACCTGCTCCGGTCGGTCGTGGGCCAACTCGCCGAGGTGGGCTGGCGAGTCGCCAACGTCGACGTGACCGTGATGATCGAGCGCCCCGCCGTCGGCCCCCACCGGAAGGCCGTCCAGGAGAACCTGTCGGCAGCGCTGGGGGTCGGACTCGACCAGGTCAACGTCAAGGCGACGACCGGCGAGGAGATGGGCTTTGTCGGGCGCGGGGAAGGAGCCGCTGCGCTCGCGATAGCAGGGTTGGAGCGCTGACGGCGTCCCCTGATACGCGGCGCTCACTGTGACCACATGGTATGGTCATACTTGTGACCATGGTTGCGGCAGCCGAGTTCAAGGCGCGTTGCCTTGCGTTGCTCGACGAGGTCTCCGAGAGCGGATGCGAGCTGGTGGTCACCAAGCGTGGCAGGCCGGTTGCCCGGGTCGTTCCGGTTGAGAAGCCTGAGCCGCTGCAGGGCAGCATCGTCGAGCACGTGTCCGAGGCGGAGCTGATCGCTCCGCTGCACGATGTCTGGGATGCCGCCGAAGCCTGACAAGCCGGTTGTGCTCGACACCCACGCCTGGCTCTGGTGGGAGTCATCCCCGAGTCGGCTCGGCCGGGCTGGAAGGGCACGGATAGAGTCGGCCGCGACCATCGGCGTGGCGGCGATCAGCGCGTGGGAGGTCGCAATGCTCGACGCACGCGGTCGCATCTCGCTGGACCGTCCGGTGCTTGGGTGGATCAGGCAGGCGCTCGGAACCCCGAGGGTTCGGCTGCACCCACTGAGCCCGGAAATTGCGGTTGCAGCGGCCACGCTGAGCGGCATGGGCGGAGACCCGGCGGACCGGATGATCTACGCCACCGCTGTGGCAGCGGATGCCACTCTGATCAGCAAGGACCGGCGGCTCACTGCCTTCGATCGATCGCGGCCGCCGGCCGAGCGCCTCGTGCGCTGGTGAGAGGCGCCTTAGCCCGTCCGGCGTGCGGCCGACGCGACGCTAGGGTGGCTGCGATGCGAGCAATCTCCCTGCACGACACGCGCACGGGCCGCCGCTGCGCGCTCGAGCCGCGAGCGGCCGGTCGGATCGGAATCTATGCATGCGGTCCCACGGTCTACGGCCGCATCCACGTCGGCAACGCCCGCCCCTTCGTCGTGTTCGCCTTGCTCAAGCGCTTCCTCGAGCATGAGGGCTACGCGGTCGCGCTGGTCGAGAACGTCACCGACGTCAACGACAAGATCTACGCGGCCGCCAGCGCGACGGGGGTCCCGAGCGCCGACCTCGCGCGCGAGATGGCCGCGCACTACGTCGCGGACACCGACCGCCTCGCGCTGGGGCGTCCCGACCACGAGCCGTTGGCCAGCGAGGCGATCCCCTCGATCGTGGCGCTCATCGGCGCGCTGCTGGACCGAGGGCACGCGTACGCGGTCGATGGGGATGTCTACTTCCGCGTGCGCTCGTACGCCGCCTATGGCGAGCTCTCCCACCGCGACGTCGAGCAGATGGACCAGGGCGAGGAGGTGCAAGGCGCCGATCGCAAGCAGGATCAGCTCGACTTCGCCCTGTGGAAGGCGCACAAGCCCGGGGAGGACACCGCGTGGGACGCCCCGTGGGGTCGCGGGCGTCCCGGGTGGCACATCGAGTGCTCGGCCATGGCCGAGGACCTTCTCGGCCTGGGCTTCGACATCCATGGCGGGGGCTCCGATCTCGTGTTCCCCCACCACGAGAACGAGGCCGCGCAGACCCAGGCTGCCCGCGGCGCGCCTCTGGCGCGCCTGTGGATGCACAACGGCATGGTTCGGCTCGATCGCGACAAGATGGCCAAGTCGGCCGGAAACATCGTGTCGCTGCACGGGGCGTTGGACGAATACGGCCGTGACGCTCTGGTCATGTACTTCTGCGGCGGCCATTACCGCCAGCCGCTCGCCTTCTCGGGCGACGAGCTCGACCAGGCCCGCGCGGGCGTCCAGCGCGTGCGGGAGGCGGCGCGCCGCCTGGCGCCCGGCCCGAGCCCTCCCGAGCTTGCCGAGCTGCGCGATGGCTTCTTCTCGGCGCTGGCCGAGGACTTCAACACGCCGGCCGCGCTCGCCCAGCTGTTTCACTGGGTCCGCGAGGCCAACAAGCGCGAGGGCACCGGCGATGGCGACCTGCGCGAGATGCTCGGTGTCTTGGCCCTCGACAACCTCCTGGCTCACGGAGATGCTCGCGAGCCCGACGCGGAGGCGCGCGCCCTCGTCGACCGCCGGGAGGCGGCGCGCAAGTCCCGTGACTTCGCCCAGGCGGACCGGCTGCGCGCGGAGCTGCGAGCCCGCGGCTGGGAGGTGCGCGACGGGCCGGATGGCCCCGAGCTGATCTTCCTTGAGCCGTGATCGTCTACGGGCGCAATGCCGTGCGCGAGGCCCTCCGTGGACGGCGTGAGGTCGGGGCAGTGTGGGCCACCGACCATGCGGCGCGCGAGCGCTGGCTCACCGGCGTGGAGGTCATGCGCGTCGGGGCGGACGAGGTCGAGCGTCGCGCCGGGTCAGACGCTCACCAGGGCATCGTGGCCGACGCCGCCGACTACGCCTACGTCGAGGCGGCCGAGCTGCTCGGGCGGTCTGAACCGCTGATCGTGGCCCTCGACGAGGTGCAGGACCCACAGAACCTTGGATCGATCGCGCGCAGCGCCGAGTGCGCCGGCGCCACTGGGCTCGTGCTGCCGCGTCACCGCAGCGCCGCGGTCACGCCAGCAGTGTGCAGGGCGTCATCGGGCGCGGTGGAGCACCTTGCCATCGCGCGGGTGCGCAACCTCGTGGACTTCCTCGCCGAGGCGAAGCGGGCGGGCTGCTGGGCCTACGGAACGGCGGCCGAGGCCGATGCCGACTACCGCTCGCCCGACTACCGAGGCGGCGTGGTCTGCGTCTTCGGTTCCGAGGGCCGCGGACTGCGCCCTCGCGTCGCAGCGGCGTGCGACGCCCTGATCTCCGTGCCGCTGCGGGGTCGCATCGAGTCGCTCAATGTCGGTGTCGCGGTCGCAGTGCTGATGTACGGCATCTTGCAGCAGCGCGATGCACTTGACGGGAATCCATAACTGTGGGAGATTCACCGCACATCAGCCTGAGCTTGAGGGTTAGTCTGCTTGAGATCGGGAAAGGTGGCGCCCGGGGAGGAGTGCGCCAGATCGCTCTCGCGCGCGCAAAGCGCTCGGGAAAGGAGCGCTCGTGGCACGTTTCTCCCCCCAGTCTCAGGCTCAGGCCAAGCTTGATGACACCTATCTCGTTGCGCTGGCCAAGCAGGACAGCACGCAGGCCTACGACACCATCGTTCGCCGCTACTACGGCTTCGTCCGTCTCAAGGCGTCGTCGTACTTCCTGGCCGGCGGCGATCACGAAGACCTCGTGCAGGAGGGCCTCGTCGGGCTCTACAAGGCGGTTCGCGACTTTCGCTCTGACCGCGAATCGAGCTTTCGCAACTTCGCCGAGCTCTGCATTCACCGCCAGATCATCACCGCGGTGAAGACGGCGTCGCGCAACAAGCACACCCCCCTCAACCGCTACATCTCCTTCGCCAGCACGCCCGCCGGGTCCGCGGACGGCGATTCCACCCTCGATGAGGCGCTGCCCGGTCCCACCGTCCACGACCCGGTGAACCAGGTGATCTCCTCCGAGGAGCTGGAGGCGCTCGTCAGCTGCCTCTCGACGGTGCTCTCCGAGCTCGAATCCCGCGTGCTCGCGCTCTACCTCGACGGCTATTCCTACGAGCAGGTGGGCGAGAAGCTCAACTGCGAGGCCAAGACGGTGGACAACGCGCTGCAGCGAGTCAAGCGCAAGGTGGGCTCGCACCTGGATTCGCGCAACATCCAGCTCTGAGTCCACATAACATCAGTCGGAATGGAGATCGTGGTCATCGTCGTGCTGGTGGTCGTTGGCCTTCTGCTCCTCCTCGCGCTGGGAGGAGCACTCGCGGCTTCCCAGCGGCGCGAGCGGCGCGGCGCGCATTTCGACGAGCAGCTCGAGGGCGCCAACCGGGCGTTGGCCGCGGCTCGGGCGAACGACCGGGGCTGGGACCGTGATGCGTTGGAGGAGGCGGCCCGCGATGCACTCGCCCGCGAGCGCCCCGGTCTTACGATCTCGCGGCTGATGCTCGCGCAGGTGGTCGATCGCCCGGGAACCGAGGAGGACAAGGCGGTCTTTCGCGCCGTTCATCTCGAGGGCGAAACACGGGTCATGCTGGGGCGCGTAGGCGGCGAATGGACCGTCGAGGGGGTGCAGGACGGGACGGGCCGCTGAAGCCGCCAAGCCGGAGGTCGGACTCGAACCGACGACCTGCGCTTTACAAGAGCGCTGCTCTACCAGCTGAGCTACTCCGGCGCCGGCGCCGGAGTCTACGGCCGCACTAGGAAACCGACTGACCGGCGGAAGCGCGCTCGATGCTCCCGTGGCCGTTGCTCGAGACATAGGTCTCCAACGGCGGCGGCAGCGGCTCATCGCGGGGGTTGAGCCGGCGGTCGAGCTCTCCGAGCACGATCCCGAACAGCAGATGACGCCATGTGGCCTGGGCCAGCGCGCGGCGGTTGCCCGTGAGCGCCGGCAGCTCGTCGCGGCGGGGATGCAGACGGTCGGTGAAACGGGTCAGCGGCCATGTGCCGAAGTTCTCGATCTGCCCGGCAAGAGGTCCGCGCAGCCAGCTCGGAAGCGGCGCGTAATGGACGAAGCTCGCGTACAGCGCGCCGAACAGGGCGCCGTTGAACAGGTGCATCGCCAAGCCGACCGGATACCACCCCGGCCCGACGGCCACGGATTTGCCGAGCAGCTCGACGTCGTCATAGGGGCTGTCGAACAGCTGCTTGTCCAGCGGCTGCTGCGCCGCCCACGCTCCGGCGGCGGCCGCGCCGGCCAGGGCGCCTCGCGATGTGACTCTCCAGTTCCAAACCATGGCTGTCGGAACTGTAACGAGACATGCCGTTCGGGGTTCTCAGCGCATGGGTTCGGCGTCATTGGACGCGGGGCAGGCGGCCCGGCTCCACACCCGCGTACGCACACTCGGGGTGAACCCGCTCGTGTACTGGTCCGTGCGGGCGATCCTCCAGCCGTTCTTCCACCTCTACTTCCGCATGGACCGGACCGGCCGCGAGCACCTGCCCGAGGACGGTCCGGTGATCCTCGCGGCGAACCATCGCTCCTTCCTCGACCCGTTCGTAATCGGCACGCTCGTGCGGCGTCCCGTCTACTACGTAGCCAAGAAGGAGCTCTTTCAGTTGCGTTGGCTGGGCTGGTTGCTCAACGCTTTGGGCGCCTTTCCAGTCGATCGCGGCGCCTCCGACGCGGAGATGGTCGCCACCGCTCGCGCCATCCTCGACCGGGGCGACTGCGTGCTGATCTTCCCCGAGGGGACCCGCGTGCGGCCCGGGCCGTTGGGGGAGCCCAAGCGCGGCGTCGGCAGGCTGGCGCTCGAGTCCGGCGTTCCGGTGGTTCCTGTCGCGGTGACTGGCACCGAAGACGTGAGACGCGGCTGGCGCATCCGCCCGCACAAGGTCCGGCTGGACTGCGGTCGCCCCCTCACATTCCCGCGCGTGGAGGCGCCCTTCCCCGCCCTGGCAGCGGCGGCGACCGATCGCATCTGGTCCCGCGTAACGGGTCAGTGGGTGTCGCTCGGCGGCTTCCCGGCCTTGCGCCGCGCCACGGTCACTCCCGCGGCGGCCAGTCCCAACGGCGCCACGGCTCAGACGCCCGAAGCGGTCAGCTCCGTTGCGACGATCGCGGCTCCCCCGAAGATGCGCGCTGCCGCGCGGCAGTAGCCTGCCGTGCGTGGCAACCACCGACAGGACAAAGGCGGAGCTCGATCGCGAATTCTCCGACCTCTATCGTGCGCACCTGCGCGATGTTTACTCCTACGCCTACTATCGCGTGGGCAACCACCACGATGCCGAGGACCTCACCGAACAGACCTTTCTGCAGGCCTACCGTCACTTCGAGCGCGCGCAACGGGAGTCCGACGGCAGGCCGCTGCGCCCGTGGCTGATCCGAATAGCTCACAACCTTGCCGCGAACTTCTATCGCGACAGGTCCCGCAAGCCCCAGACCACCATCGAAGATGCGGCGAGCATCAGCGCGCCGCACACGACCGAGACCCTCGTCGAGGACCGCGAGGAGCTCAAGCACGTGCTCGAGGGAGTCGAGCAATTGCCCGACGATCGTCGGGAGGCGCTGATCATGCGCTTCGCTCTGGGGATGGACAATCGCGAGATCGCGCGTGCAATGGGTCGCAGCGACGGAGCGACCAAGGTCCTGCTGCACCGCGCAATCCGGCAGCTGGAGGAGATCGTGAAAGCTCCTGAGGACGAGCTCTCGGCATGAGCAGCCAGACTGCAGACTTCGAGGCGCTGCTGCGTCAGGCGCTGGCGCCGGTAGAGCCGCCCGTCGACCTCGCCGAACGGCTCGAGGTCACGCTGGTCAATCTCACCGAGCTGGCGGCCGATGAGCTCGATGCGTGGGAGCTGGGCGCCATGCGGGACCCACGCAACTGGGTGCGCCCGGGGGCGGCGCTCGTGGTCGGCACCGCGGCGGGTGCCGCCCTCGTGGTCATGCGGGCGCGGCACCGGCGACATTCCGAGCCCGAGAGCGCCCGGATCGCCGCCGAGCGCGCCCTGCGCGAAGTCTTCGGCGGGGCCCGTCGCATTCTCGGCGACACGCGCTCCCGGTAGATGGTTGGTTTCGCGGTTGCGTGCACGGGTCGTGGAATCGACCATCTCCAGACGATCTGCGTCCCGCGTCTGATCCACGGGGCCCAGCGCGCCGTAATCTCTGATCGATATGCCACGTGTGCGCGGGCAAGCCAGCGGGGCGGACGCCAAATGGCGGCGCCTTGCCGACGAGGATCTCATGCAGCTGGTTCGCCGCGGCGAGGCGGAGGCGTTCGAGGTCGTCTATGAACGCCACGCCGACGCTGCGTACTCGCTCGCCTATCGAATGTGCGGAGCCCGCGGCGTCGCCGAAGACGTGATCCAGGAGGCCTTTTTGGCGTTGTGGCGCAGCAGCGCTCGCTATGACCGCGCACGGGGCAGTGTGAGGACCTGGATCCTGGGAATCGTGCACAACCGGGCGATCGACGCGCTGCGGCGCAGCCTGGTCCATGATCGCCGGCGCGCCAGCGACGAGGGCATGGAGGAGCGCTTCGAGGCGCGCGAGCGAACCGACGTCGAGGCCAGTCGACGCGAGGAGGCAGCCTCGGTGCGAGCGGCGCTCGACGAGCTCCCCTCCGAACAGACGCGCGTGATCGAGCTCGCCTACTTCGGCGGCTTCACCCACTCGGAGATCGCGGACATGCTCGGCGCGCCGATTGGCACGATCAAGGGCCGCATGCGCTTGGGTCTGGAGAAGCTTCGCGGTCAGCTGGCAGGCATGCAGGAGGCTCTGTCGTGAGCGGGACCGACTTCGATACCCATCACCGTGATTGCGCCGACGCTCTGGGTGCGTACGCGCTCCACGCCCTGCCCGAGGAAGAGGTGCACGACGTCGAGCTGCACCTGCGCAGCTGCGAGCGCTGTCGCGAGGATCTGGCCGGCCTGAGCCTCGTCGTCGAGGCGTTGCCGGCGGCGGCGCCCCCGCTCACCGCGCCGCCGATGCTCGAACAGCGGCTCATGTCCGTCGTCAGCTCCGAGGCACAGCTGCTTCGGGCCGCCGGAGGCGACGCCGACCGCGTGCCCGCAAAGCCGCGCCGCCGCGGCGGTCGGCGGTGGGCTCGTCCGGCACTGGCCGCGGTCGCTGCGACGGCGGCCGCGGCCGCCGTCGTGGGCTTCGTAATCGGAGGAGCCCCCGGAGGCTCCTCGACCCGTACGGTCCAGGCGCATCTGCTGCCTGGCTCGGCCGAGTCGGCGAGCACCCGTGTGGCGCTGCGGATCCACGGCAAGCGGGGCACCCTGGTGGTACACGACCTTCCGGCCCCCCCCACCCACCGCATATATCAGGTCTGGGTGCAGCGAAACGCGAGCTCGCCCGTCCCGGCCGGCGCGCGGTTCGCCCTGCGCTCAGGGGCGATCGAGATCCCCCATAGCCTGGCCGGCGTCGATGTCGTGATGGTGACCGACGAGCCCGTAGACGGCAGCGCCACGCCGACGCGGTCGCCGATCGTCATCGCGCGCCCGGCCTGACGGCGCCCGCTGCTAGCGTCGGCGGCCCCATGGCCACGTGCTACCGACACTCCGGTCGCGAGACCCGCGTCTCCTGCTCGAGCTGTGGGCGCTCCATCTGCCCCGACTGCATGACGCCCACGCCGGTGGGCATGCGCTGCCCGGAGTGCTCGCGCGAGCGCACGCCGGTGAAGACGATGCAAAGCCTCCAGCGGGAACCGGTGGTGACCTACACGCTCATGGCGATCTGCGTC
>JBBSIW010000034.1:0-11606 GCA_038231895.1 Solirubrobacterales bacterium
CCTGTCGGTGGCCAAGGAGCTCATCGGCACGGGGCGGACGGTCAAGCCGGTGACGGGCTTCAAGAGCCGCGCGGGTCGCAACTTCCGAGCCCGACTCGCCCTCCAGCAGAACGAGGAGGGCAAGTGGCGCGTGGAGTTCGATGAGGCCTGGGCCAAGGAGGGCACGAAGCCTCCGGAGGCCGAGACCGAGGAGGCCAAGGCCGAGGCGAGCGCGGGGGAGGCGAGCGAGGCGGCGGCGTAAGCGGGCACGCGACCGTGCCGCCACACGGCCGGGCTTGCGTCCCAGCGCTAGGTCCGATGCTCCCTACCGAGTCACCGGCATCGGCGGCGCGTCTGGTCGAGCTGCGCTCATGCGACCGAGGAGGCCGACGCCGGCACCCCTGCCACTCTGGAGCTGCCGACCACCTGCTCGACGATGTCCCGCATCGCTCCGGCCGCAGGCGAGCGAAGCGTCCCGGCCGGATAGGCAACCTTGACGTGTCGGACGGGACCGGCCTCGAGAGGGCGGGCGGTGAGGTCCCGGCGCAGCCATCCGAGGGCAAGACGAGGCATGAGCATCGCTCCGCGCCCCGCCAGGACAAAAGACTGGAGGGCCTCGAAGCCGACCGCGCGGTAGGAGTCGTCGATGTCGAGCTCTACCCCCACCTGACATGCCGCCAGCTTGAGCTCCTCGGCCAACGGCGAGCTGGCGAGAATCCGGTCGGTCGCGATGTCCTTCATGGACAGCCCGTCGCTTGCCGCCAGAGGATGAGCGATAGGCAGAACGACCATGAACGGGTCGTCGAAGAGCCCCAGGTGCTCCAACTCGAGATCCGAGCCGACCGGGACGCCGTCGTAGTCCGTAGCCGACGTCCAATGGTCGAGGTCGTACACGACCGCGATGTCGAGCTCACCGTTCGTGAGCCGCGCCACGCTCTCATACGGCTCGCCGTCGGCGAAGTGAACCTGCACGCTGGGATAGCGCTCCCGGAACGTCTCGACGGCCAAGGCGGTGAATGCTGTCGTGGCGCTCGTGAACGAGCCGACCCGCAGGCTTCCGCCGCGACCGTCAATGATGGCGCGAAGTTCGGCGTCTGCCACCGCAAGCCGCGCCAGCACCGCGTCTGCGTGGATCAAGAGGGCAGAGCCGGCTACCGACAGCCGCGTGCCCTGCGACGTGCGCTCAAAGAGTGCGGTGCCGGCATCGCGTTCCAGGGTGGCCATCTGCTGCGAGACAGCCGAGGGAGTGAAGGAGAGTGCATCCGCCGCCGCGGCGAAGCTTCCTCCACGGGCCACCTCGCGCAGCACGCCGAGGCGCTTCAGGTCGAACGCATGAGCGAGCTGGAGGCTCGAGCGTGAAGAAGAGGTCCGCCTAGGCGGGAGGAAGCGGGAAACTGGCGTACTCGCCCTCCCATTGGCGCCGTTGCGCTTAGCGCCCCGAGGGGTCGACAACGCGGCCCCGTTCGGACCGCTGGGATGACTGTCGTCAAGAATGGGCTGGGTCCTGACTTGCGAAGGGCAGACCCTATGTGAAGGCGCCGGCGACGGCCACGAGTTCCGGGGCGGTTTCACAGAATCGTTTCCGTTGGCGGGCGGGTCGCCCGGGCAGTACGGCGCGGGCGTCGGCTCAGCTGCCCCCGAGCGCAGCGACGCGATCGCCGCCGTTGGAGCGTTGCATGCCCTGCGAAACCGTTCGCGAATGTTTCCGGTGGACAGAGGCGCTTACGACGCGGCGAAGTGATCGTAATCGCGGTTCGTCGACGCCTGGTCACAACGGTTTGAGCAATCCTTCGGTCACGGCAAGGCGCCGTTGAGGAGATCGATCATGGCTGCATCTGGAGCAAGGGTCAACTGGCAGGACAAACCGTTGGAGGACGCTGGGGTACTGGCCGCGAGAGGCAGGATCACGGCGGGCTTGGGCGACCTCCTGGCGCGAGGCGTGGTCGCGGGGACAGCAGCCGGCCTCGTCTTCCTCGTCGTCCAGATGGGATATGGCGTCGAGTTCCTCCATCAAGCGGCGGTGGCGCCGCTGCTGGCGATGTCGACGATCTTCCACAACACCGACGTGCCGACCGCCACGTCAAACGATGTGGTAGTCGGCTTGGTGACCCACCTGACGCTTTCGATGCTGTTCGGAATCGCTTTTGCCGCGCTCGTGCCGCTGCTTCGCGTCCGGATCCCGCTGTTGTTCGTGGGGGGAGCCGTCGCTGGGTTCGCTCTCTACCTGTTCAACTTCCAGGTCCTGGGCCGAATTGTCTTCAAGTTCTTCACGAACCCACTCGGTCCGCCGACTGGACTGGAGATCTTCGACCACATCCTGTTCGGGGTTCTGCTCGTGCCGTTCTTCGTCGGGATGGCGCGGCGTTACGACGCGGCCAACTGATCGTGCACCCTCGGCAGCGATACGCCGCGACTGGCACCCGTCAACAGCACCGCTTCAGGAGGCGACTATGCAGACAGGCCCATTGAAGGGGCAACTGGAGGCCGAAGGCAGCGTCCGCTCGGCGTCTCGAAAGGGCTTCCTTGCCACGGTCGGAGGCGCCGGGGCGGCCACCCTGCTGGCCGCGTGCGGCAGCGGACAGGCGGGGACCCGGAATCCTGGGCAGGGCTCCAAGCCGGCGCTGTCGGCGGCTGACCTGAAGATCGCGAACTACGCCCTTATGCTCGAGTACCTCGAGGCGGCCTTCTACCAGCAGGCGCTCAAGAGCGGCAAGGTGAAGGGTCCGGCGCTCGACGTGGTGAAGACGATTGCCGACGACGAGAACCAGCATGTGGCGACCCTGGAGTCGGCGATCAAGAAGAGCGGCGGGACCCCGGTGGCAAAGCCCAAGCCCAACCTGCCGCCGCTCACTGATCAGCGTCAAATCCTCGAGTTGGCATCCACCTTCGAGAACCTGGGTGCCAGTGCCTATCTCGGGCAAGGGGCGATGATCAAGGACAAGGACTTCCTGGCCACCGCGCTCTCGATCCACAGCGTGGAGGCGCGGCACGCCTCGGTGATCAACAGCATGATCGGGAAGGACCCGGTGGTCGGCGGCAGCGCGTTCGCAAAGCCCGCCACGATGCCCGAGGTGCTTATGGCCGTCAAGCCCTTCATCGCTTCCTGACGACCGCGAGACAAAGGATGACCCACATGCTCAAGACGGATAGCGGTGCCCCGCGGTTGCAGGAAATCGAGGTTCGCGGTCTGACACGCGGCGCATTGATCCTGCGCGGCACGCTCGCGGCCGGCGCCCTTTACGGAGCAGGCTCCGTCGGACCGTTCGTCGGCCGGGCCCTGGCCGGTGGCAAGACCGACGTGCAGATCCTCAACTTTGCGTTTGATGCTCGAATCGCTGGAGGCCGCCTTCTACAAGGAGGGCTCCAAGGTCGGTCTCCAGGGCCAGGTCAAGAAGCTGGCCACCGAGTTCGGGAAGCACGAGGATGAGCACGTCGCCACCCTCACGAAGACGATCATGATGCTCGGCGGGACTCCCGCGAGGATGCCGGTCTTCAGCTTCCCAGTCCAGGATCAGCAGAGCTTTCTCGCGCTTGCGGTCACGCTCGAGGACACGGGCGTGTCGGCCTACAACGGCGCCGGTCCGATGCTCAAGAGCAAGGACGTCCTAGCGGCTGCCGGCTCGATCGTGCAGGTCGAGGCCCGGCACGCCTCAGCCCTCCGGCTCGCTGCAAACCTTGACCCGATTCCCAACCCCTTCGACCGCGCTTTCACGATGGGCGAAGCGCTCGCGGCCGCCAAGCCGCTGATCAAGTCCTGAACCCGCACTGACCGGGAGGGGCCGCCGACCGAGCGGCGCGTACTGCGGGCGGCTGTACCTCATGGGGACCTAACGGCCGACATCGACCAGATCCTGGCGAGATCGATCGGGGTACGGCGCGCAGCTTCCCCAGTGGTACTGCTCGCGCGTACTCATTAGGGACTGCTAGCCTACTCATGCTATGAGTAAGAGGTTGCAGGTCCTGCTCGACGAAGACGAGCTGCACGATATGCGTGAGGCCGCCCGCAGGCAGGCATTGCCGCTGTCGGAATGGGTGAGGCGGGCACTGCGAGAGGCACGGCGACGCGAACCTCGAGGCGGCATCGACAGCAAGCTCCGCGTGCTGCGCACGGCTCTGCGGCACGAGTTCCCAACCGCGGACATCGACCAGATGCTGGCCGAGACCGAGCAGGGCTACGGCAAGTTGCCCGAGTGATCCTGGTCGACGCGAACGTCCCGATGTACCTGGTCGGGGCGCGACATCCCCACAAGCTCGACGCCCAACGCCTGGTGGAGACTGCGCTCTCGGCCGGGGAGCGGCTCGTGACCGACGCCGAAGTGCTCCAGGAGATCTGCCATCGCTACGCGGCCATCACCAGGCGCGAGGCAATCCAACCGGCCTTCGACACAACGCTCGGTCTCGTGGACGAGGTGCTCCCAGTCGAGTGTGCAGATATCGAGGCCGCGAAGGACGTGGTGCTGCGCTACGCGTCGCTCTCTGCGCGCGACGCCGTACACGCGGCCATCATGGGACGCCACGGGATCGACCGGATCATGACCTTCGATCGCGGGTTCGACATCCTTCCGGGCGTGGAGAGGCTGTCGTGAAACGGACGGCCGGAGTGATGCCGTCGGCGGTACCCGCCGAGCCATCGCACCGCTTCGAGATCTCGTGCTGCTACGCGGCCTCGACGATGAACTGGAAGTCATCGTCCCCGCCGGTGGAGCGCTCGAGCGTGGCGAGAATGCGCTCCGGGTCGTCTTGCGGGCCTTGGAGGAACGGCGGCTTCGGCGAGTAGCCCTCCCGGCGGAGGGCGCGAACGCGGGGCAGCAGCTCGTCATCGCTCACGCTCGTCTTCTACTGCCCGCGGCGGACGGAATTCCTCGTAGCGAGCGGGAAGGCGTCGCCCAGCGCTCGCGTGGCGTCCCCGACCGCTGGCATCATGCGTGGCCCGGAACGGGCCGGCGACCCGTCCTCACCTCCAGCGATGCGCGAGCGAACCGAAAACGGCGATACGGCAGGCACGCCGGCCCCGACGGACGTGCTCGAGGCCTATCGAGTCCTCCTGAACCAGCTCGAGGCCGGCGCCGCGGTGGCGCCGGAGCGCTCGGCGCTCGTAGACGAGGCACTGCGCGTGTGGGCGCGGCCGGGCTTTGACACCTTCATGTGCCTTCCACGGCTTCGTTTCGAACCCTTCCCGTACCAGCTCGAGGCCGCCGCGCGCGTGCTCCGTCACATGCAGGGACGGGCGATCCTCGCCGACGAGGTGGGCCTGGGCAAGACGATCGAGGCCGCTCTCGTGCTGAGCGAGCTGCGCCTGCGCGGGCTCGCCGCCCGAGTGCTCGTGCTCACGCCGGCGGGGCTCGTGGGCCAGTGGCGCGAGGAGCTCGAGCGCAAGTTCGCGCTCCCCTCGCTGGTCGCGGCGGCGGGGAGGTTCGAGGCGACGGCGGGCGACGGCGCGCACCCGGTGGTGATCGCATCGCTCGCGGCGGCCCGGCGGGCGCCTCTGGCGACGGCGCTCGCCCAGCAGAGCTGGGACCTCGTGATCGCCGACGAGGCCCACCGGCTGAAGAACCCGCGCAGTGCGTCGGCGCGCTTCGCCAGGTCGCTGCGCGCCCGCTACCTGCTGCTGCTCACCGCGACGCCTGTCGAGAACCGGCTCTCCGATCTGTTCGAGCTGGTCAGCCTTGTGCGTCCCGGATCGCTCGGGAGCGCGAAGGAGTTCCGCGCCCGCCACGGCGCCAGGGGCGGCGACCGGCCGGCGCGCAACGTGGCCGAGCTGCGGCTCGCGATGCGCGAGGTGATGGTCCGCCACCGCCGCAGCGAGCTCACCGTGATGCTGCCGCGCCGGCTCGCCGAGACCGTGCGCGTGGCGCCCACGACCGAGGAGGCAGAGCTCTACCGGTCGGTCTCCCAGCGGGTACGCGAGGAGGCGCGCGACGCCGGCCCGGCTCGCACCCTCGCACTGCGCAGCGTGCAGCGTCTGGCTGGCTCCAGCCCGCAGGCGCTCGCACCCAGCCTCGCCAAGCTCGGCTGGGAGGACTTGGCGGCGTGTGCCGACCAGGTCCCCGCCACAGGCAAGGCGAGCGCCCTGCTGGAGGTGCTGCGCCGCCACCGCGAGCGCGGCGAGAAGGTGGTCGTGTTCACGGCCTTTCGGCAGACCCTCGACATGCTCGCGAGCCTCGCGGCGGCTGATGGCGTGGCCCCCGTCGTCTACCACGGCGGGCTCGCGCGCACCGCCAAGGACGCCGCCATCGCGACGTTTCGCGACGATGCGCCGGTCCTGCTCAGCACCGAGGCGGCAGGTGAGGGGCGAAACCTTCAGTTCTGTCACGCGATGGTCAACTTCGACCTGCCGTGGAACCCGATGGCGATCGAGCAGCGACTGGGCCGGATCCATCGCATCGGCCAGCAGCACGACGTGGTGCTCACCAACCTCGCCACGCGGGGAACGGTGGAGGACCGGCTGCTCGAGGTCCTGCAGGGCAAGCTCAACCTGTTCGAGCTGGTGGTCGGCGAGCTCGACATGATCCTCGGTCGGATCGAGGATGACCTGGACTTCGAAGGGCGCGTGTTCGGCGAGTACGTCGCGAGCCGCGACGACGGCGAGTTCGCCGCCCGGCTCGAGGCGGTGGGCGACGACCTCGCGCAGGCGCGTGCCGCGCACCTCGAGAGTCGCGAGCGCAACGACGAGTTCGCCGCCGTGGCGTGAGCGTGGCCGATTGGCACGCCCGTGGGGGCCGGAGCCGCTCGTGAGCCACGAGCCGGCACTGCGCTTCTGGCTGGGCTGGGCAGAGCAGGAGGGGGCGCTGGTGGAGGATGCCTGCGACCACGCCCTGCTGGTCCTGCCCGACCCCGTGCAGGAGGCGACGGAGCTGCCCGAGGAGGTCGCGGTCACCTCCGACCCCGACGTGGCCCGCGAGGACGGCGCCGTGCTGCTGATCCCGGGCCATCCCGCGCTCGAGCGCGCCGCGGCCGGCGTGCTGGAGGCGGGCGACGCGGGTCACACGTACCTGCCCTGGCCAGACTCCGCGGATCCGAGCGCCACCGAGCTCGAGGCGCGCGCCCGCGAGCGCCTGCACGTCGAGCACGGCCGCATCGAGGCTGCGGGGCATCCACGGGCGCGCTACCTGCCGCTGCTGCGCGTGGGGGCGATGATCCAGTACGCGGCGTCGCTTACGCACCGGTTCCAGGAGCAGGAGGAGGCCTGGGTCGATGCCCGTACGGGGCTTGCACTTCCGGCCGGCGTGCTCGACGCGCTGCGCAGGCGCCTCCAGCTGACTGAGCCCGACGCGAGGCACGCGGCGCTGGAAGCCGACCTCCCGAGCGCGGTGACTCGCGCTCACGCGGCGCTCGAGGAGCGGGCGGCCGCGCGTGCCACGGCGCTGCTGTCCCAGGAGCGGCGCGCCCTCCAGGCCGAGCTCCACCGGGCCGACGCCTATTACAGCGGGACGCTGGAGTCGATCGAGCGAAGGCGCGCCACGTCGCCCCCGGACCGCGCGCGCCTGCTCGAGGCCCAGGCGCAGGCCACCCGGGCCGAGCAGGCCCGCAGGCGGCGGGAGATCGAGGAGCAGCACCGCCCTCGCCACGAGTTGCGACCGTTTCGCCTCCACCTCGTGATGGCACCGGCGTTCGTGCTCCCGGTGGAGATCCGCCGCGGCCGGCGCGCCTACGCGTTCGAGCTGGAGTGGCTCGCGTTTGCCGGCTCGTTCGCTGACGTGCGCTGCCCCCACTGCGCCGCTGACGCGGAGCTTGTCGCGGGGCGCGAGCGGCTCGGGTGCCAGAGCTGCCTGCCACGTGCGGGGACGCAGCGGGAGCGCACTCCGGCCGCCGAGACGTCGGTGTCGCGGCCGGCACCCAGCCCGCCGGCGCGTGCGAAGCCCGCGCAAGCGGAAGAACGTCCACGCGCCGCACGACCGAAGCCGAACGGCCGCCCGCCGCCGAACGCGCGCCGTCGCTCGGCGGCCGAGCTCCGGCGTGGTCGTGGGGACGCCTCGGCCCGGCTGGAGCGAACCGGCAACAAGCTTGCGCTCGAGCTCTGGCAGTGCGTGGCGAACGGTGAGCGCTGGCCGCGCAAGAAGGTCGCGCGGCACTCGCCTCTGAGCGCCCTTTACCGCCTGTACGGGCCGGAGGGGCCACTGCCCGCGCTAGGAGTACCGTCAGGTGGGTGGCCAGCGGAGGCCACCACGGTCACCTATCCCTCATCACCGGGCGCGCCGATGCTGACGCACGGTGAGATCAAGGTCGGCCGGGAGCTGTATCCGTACACCCTCTACTGGTGGCTCGAGGTCGGCAAGCCGGTTGTGGCCGAGGTGCTGCCCTTGCCGACCCCGCTCGTGCTGGCGCCGAACGGGCGCAGGGACACGGGCTTGCGCGAGGACGCACCCGAGCCTCTGAGCCCCCTCGATCCCGTCGCCACCGAGCTCTGGCGCGTCGAGCTGCCGGCCACGGGATTGCCGATGACGGTCCGCTGCCTCGCCACCTGGTGGCGGGCGCAAGCCGCGGCGGATCCGTCGCGGCCCGCGGCGGCCGCAGCCGCAGCGGTCGGGTACGCGGTCGGCCGCGCGGCGGGCATGCGCCGCACTCGCGCCGGCACCGCCGACGCGTTCGGAGTCGAGCGGTCGGTGATGGACGAAGCCGCTCGCGCGCTGGGGTCGCAGCTGCGGCTGGACCGGGTGCGCGGGTGGTGAGGCCGCAGAGCCGAGGATCTCACTCGTCGACATTCATCGAGCACCGCGTGCCCAACGCACCGGATGCCGCGAACAGGGGCCGTGACGGCGCGTCGACGGCGCGGCCTATCCGGTGAGCAACTCCACGTCGCGTCCATTGGCGAGCGCAGCGATCGCCGCGTCGAAGGTCACCAAGCGGATGCCGTGACGCCGTGCCAACCTCTGTCCAACTTGCCTGAAGGTCTTGGGCCCTCTGGCCGATAAACCGGGGCATGGTCGGTTTCGCGATGCGCTGGTGGCTGCCGTTCGTCGTCTCCGTCGGCGGCATCCTGGCGTTCCTGTCGGTTGGCCCGACCCCCGGCGACGTCGTGGGTGACTCGGACGACGCGTTCGTCACGGTCTTGGCGCTGACGATCGCGTGCGCGCTCGGCGCGGTCGCGGTCACCGCATTCGCGTTTCGTCGGCGGCTTGCGGAGCTCGCGCTCCTCGGCACTGGGCTGTGGGCGGTCTCGCTGTTGCCCCTCGTCCACGGGCTCCTGCTTCCCGGTCAGCTCTACGGACCCAACCCCGGCGCCACGGTGGCGCTCGTCAGTGCGGTTCCGGCCGGGCTCGTGGCCGCCGCACCGCTGCTGCTGGACGGCACCCGGGCAGGACAGGCGCTCGCCGTGCGCTGGCGAGCATGGACGGTGACCTTCGTCCTGCTCGTCTCCGGCATGTGCGCCGCGCTTCTGATCTGGCCGCATGCGATCCCCGCGCCCGCACTGGGCGGCCCCATCATGGTCGTCGTCGTGGCCGTCAGCCTGGCCGGCACCACGCTGCTCTCGCTTCGGCATCTGCGGCTGTTCGCAATCGGCCGGCGCGCCGGATCGCTGATCGCCTCGCTGGGCTTCATCTCCCCGGGTCTCGCCACCATCGCCTTCCTCGGCGCGGAGCCGCTCTCCGCCGGATGGTGGCTCGCGCATCTCGTGGACGGACTCGGAGTCCTGTTCGCGGCCGTGGGCCTGCTCGCACATTGGCGCGACCGCTCGGTGGCCTTCGCACTGTCACCGGTGCTGAGCCGCGAGCCGCTGATCGCCCTCGAGCTCGGCCTCACCCCGGTCGTCCACCGCTTCGTGGCCTCGCTCGAGGCCAAGGACAAGGTGACTCGCGAGCACGTGGCCCGCGTCGGCGAGCTCGCGATCCGCGCCGGGGAGCGCGCGGGCCTTGGTCCGCTCACATTGCGCTTCCTCGGTCTCGGCGCCCTCCTGCACGACATCGGCAAGCTCCTGACGCCCGATGCCGTTCTCACCAAGCCCGCGGCGCTCACCGACGCCGAGCGGGCTGTCGTCGAGCGCCACAGTATCGACGGCGAGCTCCTGCTGAGCACCCATCGCCACCTCCGCCCCGCAGCACGCATCGTGCGCTCCCACCACGAGCGCCCCGACGGCCGGGGCTATCCGGACGGCCTGACCGCCCCGGAGATCCCGCTCCCGGCGGCCATCGTGAGCGTGGTCGACGCGTGGGACGCCATGGTGAGCGACCGCCCCTACCGTAAGGGGATGAGCCACGACCGAGCCAGGGCGATCATTCGCGGCGGCGCCGGAAGCCAATGGCGCGCGGACGCAGTGCAGACGGTGCTCGAGGAGATCGACCACCGAGGCGCGGTCGAAGCGCCGCGTCTCGCCGGCGTCGGCCGCACGCAGGCGCCCGACGCCGACGCTCGCGTCGACGAGCTCGCGGGGTGCCTACCGAACCCGCTCCCGTTCATGAACCTGCGCGACCGCTTCGACGTCGGCAGAACCGTGTCGGAGCGACCGTCGCGCTAGGTCGGTGGGTTGTCCTTGTCGTCGAGGCCGGGGAGCGGGATGATCGGCAGCGACCCGTGACGGGCCTCGAGCTCGAGCAGGTCGTTGCGGTCGCGAGGGCGCCCGGCGAGCCGCTTGAAGGCGACCACGCTCTCGAGGCCGGCGACCAGGAACCGCCCGGCGCCGAGGTCGCTGGACATGGCCGCCGAGGAAACGGTGTCGAAGTCGAGCGGTTCGAGGCCCTCGCGGAGCAGGTCGATGATCCCGGCGGTGGTGTACACGCGGGAGTGCTCGCGCCCGGTGAGCTGCCCCGCCTGAAACGGCCTGCCGTCGGGCCAGGTCGCATCGAGTGCCAGCAGTGCCCGATCCAGCGCGGCGTCGTTCGCCGCATCGTCGGGAGTCAGGACGTCGACGTCCTCGGTGGCGCGCACGTAGTCGTTGGCGATGACGGCGAAGCCGCCGATGACCACGAAGCGGGCGCCCGCACGCAGCAGCGCGGCGGCGGTCGCCCGAAGGTCAGGATCGGGCGGGGGCTGGACGGTCATCTCGCACCGACCGTCGCAGTGTCGCTGCCTGGGCAGACAGTCGCTGGCCGCGCATGAGGCGCTCGGCCACCGTCTCCTGTGGACGGGCGAGCGACCGGCGCTGCTCGACCTCGATGCGCGCCCACTCGGCCTCCGAGCCCGGGCGAAGCAGCGGATTCCCGCCAGCGATCATGAGTGGGATTGTACGAGCGGTGCGGGGGAGGGGCACGTGCTGTGCCGCCGGAGGGTTCAGGGTTAAGCTTGCACCTCGCGTGAAGCCCAACCGCTCGATCCCGTCAGCCACGGTCATCCCGGTCCTCATCTACCCGGACGTGCGCGCGGCGGTCGAGTGGCTCGGTGCGGCGTTCGGGTTCGCCGAGCGCGTACGGATCGGCGAGAACCACCGCGCGCAGCTGAGCTTCGGGGAGGGAGCGGTCATCGTCGGCGACATGCGCCACGAGCGCCGTCCGCCGCACCCGGGCGAGGTCACGCACTCGGTGATGGTTCGCGTGGACGACGCGCGAGGTCACTGCGAGCGTGCCCGCGAGCACGGCGCACGCGTCGTGATGGAGCCGACGGACTTCGAGTACGGCGAACGGCAGTACACCGTCAAGGATCTGGCAGGCCACCAGTGGACGTTCTCCGAGACCCTCGCGGACGTCGCCCCCGAG
>JBBSIW010000035.1:0-11569 GCA_038231895.1 Solirubrobacterales bacterium
ACCACGATGAGCAGGGACGTTCCCCCGAAGAAGAAGTTGGCGCTCGTCTGGTTGATCAAGATCGTCGGAAGCGCCGCGACCATTGCCAGGTAGATGGCTCCGGGGAACGTCAGGCGCGCGAGGATGCGATCCAGGAACTCGGCCGTGGGCCGGCCGGGTCTCACCCCGGGGATGAACCCTCCGTGCTTCTTGAGATTGTCCGCCTGATCGACGGGGTTGAACGTGACCGCCGTGTAGAAGTAGGTGAAGAGGATGATGAAGATCGACTCGCCCACCACGTAGGCCCAACCGTTCGGCGTGAAGAACGTCGCGAGATTCTTGGCCCACGGCGTGTTGATCAGCTGGCCGACCGTGGGCGGGAAGGCCATGATGCTGGCGGCGAAGATGACGGGGATCACGCCGGCCATGTTCACGCGCAGGGGCAGATAGGTCTGCCCGCCCTGGGACATTCGTCTCCCGATCACCCGTTTGGCGTATTGGACCGGAATCCGACGCTGGCCCTCCTGCACGAACACGATGGCGGCGATCACCGCCAGCGCGATGAACGGCATCATCACCTTGAACACCGGGTCGGGGCTGGTCCACCACGCCTGAACTCCGTTGGGCAGGCCCGAGGCGATCGAGGCGAAGATCATCAGCGAGATGCCGTTCCCGATGCCGCGCTGAGTGATCAGCTCGCCCATCCACATCAGCAGGA
Organism: Solirubrobacterales bacterium; assembly: GCA_038231895.1. Taxonomy (GTDB): domain Bacteria; phylum Actinomycetota; class Thermoleophilia; order Solirubrobacterales; family Solirubrobacteraceae; genus JALYZC01. The sequence goes on from JBBSIW010000035.1 coordinate 698, forward strand.
CCGTGCCGGCGGTCAGGGAGATCACGATGAGGAACACCCGCCCGAAGGTGAAGCCCTTGACCACGTCCTGGCCGGCCTGCGTGCCGAACGAGCGGAAGAGGAACACGTAGCCGATCGACTGGGCGAAGGCCAGCCCGACGGTCAGGTAGCGCGTGTACTGGGTGATGCGTGCCTGTCCGACCTCGCCTTCCTTCTGCAGCTTCTCCAGCGACGGGACGACGACCGTGAGTAGCTGCAGGATGATCGAGGCCGTGATGTAGGGCATGATCCCCAGCGCGAAGAGCGCCACCCGCTGGAGACCCCCACCGGAGAACAGGTTGAGGAACCCGAGGATGTTCGAGCCGCCGAAATTCTTCTGGATCTGGTCGACGGCGTGGGTGTTGACCCCCGGCACTGGAATGTGGGAGCCCAGCCGGTAGAGCGCGAGAACAGCCGCCGTAAAGGCGAGCTTCTTGCGGATGTCGGGAACCGTGAAGGCGCTGAGGATGGTGCTGACCATGCGGCTAGCTGTCCTCGATCACCTGGCACGTGCCGCCGGCGGACTCGATGCGCTCGCGGGCGGCGGCGCTGAAGCCATGGGCGTGCACCGTCAGGGCGATGCTCAGCTCGCCCTGCGCAAGGATCTTCACTGCAATGCCCTTGCGGGTCGCCAGCCCCTTGGCGCGCAGCGCATCCGGCGTGACCTCAGCACCGGCCTCGAAGTGCGCTTGGAGCGCGGCGACATTCACAGGCTGCGTGTGCGTGCGAAACGGCTCGAAGGGCATTGACTTCTTCATGTGCGGACCCCGCAGCTTGCGCATCCGCATGTGGATCGGGTTCTGCCCGCCCTCGAATCGGACCCGACGCTTGCTGCCCGAGCGCGACCCGGCCCCCTTCTGTCCGCGCCCTGCCGTCTTGCCGGTCCCCGAGCCCTCGCCGCGCCCCACCCGCTTGCGCGGCCGTCGGCTCCCGGGGGAGGGCTTGAGGTTGTGCAGGCTCTTACGCTGCTCGCCGTCGCTCATCGCTCATCCACACGCACGAGATGGCGCACGGCATGCAGCATGCCGCGCAGCTGCTCGGAGTCTGGGCGCTCCACCGTGTGGCCGATGCGACGCAGGCCGAGCGAGCGCAGCGACGCCAGCTGGCTGGCATTGGCACCGATGCGCGATCGCTGCTGCGTAATGCGCAGCGCGCTCACGAGCCCGGGGCGGCGTCGGGGGCGGCGGCCTCGCCGTCCGCAGCGGGAGAGCCCTCGGCCTCGATCGTCGGCTCGCCGTCGCGACCGTCGCCGCCGAGACCCAGCACCTGGTTCACCGACAGGCCCCGCAGCTCGGCGACCTGCTCAGGCGTGCGCAGCTCCTGAAGGCCAGTGATGGTGGCCTTGACGAGGTTGATCGGGTTCTGCGAGCCAAGGCTCTTGGACAGGATGTCGTGGATCCCGGCCAGCTCGAGCACCGCGCGCACGCCTCCGCCGGCGATGACTCCCGTCCCGGGCGAAGCCGGCTTGAGCAGCACGCGACCGGCGCCGAACACGCCCTCGACGCGGTGGGTGATGGTGGATCCGTGCTTGGGCACGGTGAAGAGGTTCTTCTTGGCCCGCTCGACACCCTTCTGAATAGCGACCGGCACCTCGTTGGCCTTGCCGTAGCCCACGCCGACCACGCTGTTCTCGTCGCCCACCACGACGAGTGCGGTGAACGAGAACCGGCGGCCGCCCTTGACGACCTTCGCCACGCGATTGATCTCGACCACGCGCTCTTGGAGGTCGAGTCCACCTGGGCTCATTGAACGGCTACGGGCCATGTGACGGAGGGTAGCGGGTAGCCCTGGCTAGACGGTCAGACCGGCCTCGCGGGCGGCGTCGGCGAGCGCCTTCACGCGCCCGTGATAGCGGTAGCCGCCTCGGTCGAACACTGCCCGCTCCACGCCAGCATCGCGCGCCCGCTCGGCGAGCCGCCGTCCGACTGCGTTGGCCTGCTCCATCGGAGGCAGGCTGCGCAGGTCGGCCTCGGTCCAGACCGCCGCCGCCAGGGTATGGCCGCGGTCGTCGTCGACGAGCTGCGCGCTGATCCCGCGGTTGGAGCGAAACACCGACACGCGGGGCCGCTCGGACGTGCCGCGCACCTTTGCGCGCACGCGCCGGCGGCGGCGCAGCCGCGCCGCGGGCTTGGTGAGCACGGTCATGCCCGCTTGCCCACCTTGCGCGCCACGAATTCGCCCTCGTAGCGCACGCCCTTGCCCTTGTAGGGCTCCGGCGGCCGACGCTTGCGAATCGTGGCCGCGGTCTCACCGACGAGCTGCTTGGAGATGCCCTTGACGACGATGCGGGTGGGCGAGGGAACCTCGAACTCGATGCCGTCGGGGGCTGGAACCGCCACCGGATGCGAGAAGCCGAGAGCCAGCTCGAGGTCGTGGCCCTTGAGCTGGGCGCGGTAGCCGACACCGTGGATCTCGAGAACCTTCTGATAGCCGTCTGTCACGCCTTGGACCATGTTCGCCACGAGCGAGCGCGTCAGCCCGTGCAGCGCCCGATGCTCGCCGCGGTTCGTCGGACGCTTGACCAGCAGCTCCTCGCCCTCCCGCTCGACGCTGATGTCGCGCGGGATGCGCTCGAAGAGCTCGCCCTTGGGCCCGTTGACCCGCACGACCTCGGGCTCGATGGCCACGCTGACGCCGGCGGGGACGGGGATGGGCTGCTTTCCGATTCGCGACATCTCAGATCACCAGACCTCGGCAACGACCTCTCCGCCGACGCCGCGCTGGCGAGCCTCGTGACCCGTCATCACGCCGCGGGAGGTTGAGACGATCGTGGTGCCCATGCCTCCGAGCACCTTGGGGATGTGCTTGGAGTCCGCGTAGGTGCGGCGGCCCGGCCGCGATACCCGCCGCAGTCCAGAGATCACCGGCTGGCGCTCCTCGGTGTAGCGCAGCTGGATCTCGATCCGTTCGCCGGCCGCCCCGGCCGCCCGCGTTCGACGGTCGGTGTCGGGTGCAAGGAGCTCATAGCCCTCGATGTAGCCCTGCTCCTTGAGTATCCGCGCGATCTGCTTGCCCAGCTTGGAGGCGGGCACCGCCACGGTCTCGTGCGACGCGGTGATCGCGTTTCGGATGCGCGTGAGCAGGTCTGATGTGGGGTCGGTCATCATCGCGCGGTCACCAGGACGACTTGGTCATGCCGGGGACGTAGCCGTCGTGCGCGAGCTCGCGCAGGCAGATCCGACAGATGCCGAACTTACGATAGACAGCACGGGTGCGGCCACAGCGCCGGCAGCGCGTGTAGGCGCGGGTCTTGTACTTCGGGGTGCGCTGCTGGCGCACGCGCTGTGAGGTCTTGGCCATGGGCTCCTAGGTCTCGCTCGTCTGTTCTGGGTCGGCGTCGGCAGGCGCCTCCCCCGGACCGGCTTCCGGCTCCGGGGCGGGCGTTGCGTAGGCCTCGGGGTTTTCCTCCTTGAGCTGCTCGAGCGCTGCCTGCTCAGCCTCCGCCCTGGCGCGGGCCGCGTTCTTGCGCTCTTCCTCGGCAGCCGCCTCAGCCGCCTCGATGTCAGCCCCGCCGGGGCGGCCCTCTCGCGCGAATGGCATGCCGAACGCCTCGAGCAGTGCAAAGGCCTCGAGATCGCTGGCCGCGGTGGTGGTAATCGTTACGTCGAGTCCGCGCACCTGGTCGATGGCGTCGTAGTCGATCTCGGGGAAGATGATCTGCTCGCGCACGCCGATGGAGTAGTTGCCCCGGCCGTCGAACGAGCGTGGGTTGCACCCGCGGAAGTCGCGGATGCGGGGAATGGCGATCGACATCAACCGGTCGAGGAACTCATATGAGCGCTCCCCGCGCAGGGTGACGGTCACGCCGACCGGCATGCCCTCGCGCAGCTTGAACGCGGCGATCGACTTGCGGGCGCGGCGCACATTGGGCTTCTGGCCGGCGATGATCCCCATCTGCTCGGTAGCGGCGTCGAGCATCTTGGAGTCCTGCTTGGCCTCGCCGACGCCCATGTTCAGGGTGACCTTGGAGATCTTCGGCGCCTGCATGGGCGTCGTGTAGCGAAAGCGCTCGACCAGCGCCGGGCGGATCTCCTGTTCGTAGCGGTCCTTGAGTCGGGCAGCCATGGCTAGTCGAGCACCGTTCCGGATCGCTTGGCGACGCGGCGGCGTCGTCCGTCCTCCCCGATTTCGATGCCCACTCGGGTCGCCCTGTTCTCCTTGGGATCGAGCAGGGAGACGTTGGAGACGTGGATGGGGCCTTCCTTCTCGATCACCCCTCCGACCGACCCGGCGCGTTGGGTGTCGCGCACCTGCTCGGGTCGCTGATGGCGCTTGACGAGGTTGAGCCCCTCGACGAACACCCGCTGCTTGGCGGGATCCACGCGCATCACCTTGCCGCTCTTTCCGCGGTCCTTGCCACCGGTCACGATCACCGTGTCGTTCTTGCGGATCTTGGCCATGGCGCTTCAGAGCACCTCGGGTGCCAGGGAGACGATCTTCATGAAGTTGCGCTCCCGCAGCTCACGGGCCACGGGGCCGAAGATACGCGTGCCCCGCGGATTGTTCTGGGCATCGACGAGCACGGCGGCATTCTCATCGAAGGCGATGTAGGTCCCGTCGTCGCGGCCGAACTCCTTGCGCGTGCGTACGACCACCGCGGTCACGACCTCGCCCTTCTTCACCGAGCCCTGCGGGCTCGCCTGCTTGACCGTCGCGACGATCGTGTCACCCACGCCGGCGTAGCGGCGGCGCGAGCCCCCGCGCACGCGAATGCACAGGATCTCACGGGCCCCGGTGTTATCGGCCACGCGCAACCGCGTCTCGGTCTGGATCACTTGGCCCGCTCCAGCACGGCGACCAGGCGCCACCGCTTCGTGCGCGACAGGGGCCGGCTCTCGACCACGCGCACCGTGTCGCCTTCGTGGGCCTCATTGCGCTCGTCATGTGCGCGCACGGTCGAGGAGCTGCGCACGATCTTCTCGTAGCGCCGGTGGCGCCGGGCATGGTCGATTCGGACGGTGATCGTCTTCTCTGACTTGTCGGAGATCACGATCCCCTGGCGCACTTTGATCGCCTTCGCCCGCTGGGCTTCCGGCTCCGGAACGGGGGCCGGAGATGCCGCGCGGCGCTCGCGATCCTTGGCCCGGGCCTTGGTGCGCCAGGCGCTACGCGCCTTGGCGCGGGCGCGCCGCGCTTGCACACGATCGGCCTGGCGCTGCGCGTTGTCTCGGGGTTGGTCGGCCATGGTCAGCCTGCCAGCTCTCGTTGCAGGTCGATGTTGCGCTCCCGTGCGATGGTGAAGGCGCGCGCAAGGTCGCGGCGAGCGCCGCGCAGCCGCGCGGTGTTCTCCAGCTCGCCCGTGGCGTTCTGGAAGCGCAGACCGAACAGCTCCTGGCGCGTGGTGCGGATGTGCTCGACCAGGTACTCGTCGGTCATGTCGTGAACCTCCTTGGCCTTCGCCATCGCTACTGGTCCTCTCTCATGACGAACTTCGTCTGCACCGGCAGCTTGTGGCCGGCCAGGCGAAGGGCTTCGCGGGCCAACGGCTCTGGAACGCCCGCGAGCTCGAACATGACGCGCCCAGGCTTGACGACCGCAACCCAGCCCTCGGGGTTCCCCTTTCCCGAGCCCATGCGCGTCTCGGCCGGCTTCTGGGTCACCGGCTTGTCGGGGAAGATATTGATCCAGACCTTGCCGCCGCGCTTGATCTTTCGGGTCATCGCAATGCGAGCCGCCTCGATCTGGCGATTGGTGATCCAACCGCGCTCCACCGCCTTGAGCCCGTAGTCGCCGAACTGCACCCGCACGCCGCCGCGGGATTGACCGGCCATCCGACCGCGGTGCTGCTTGCGATGCTGAACTCGCTTGGGGGAGAGCATCAGCGCCGACCTCCTCCGGGACCGCCCGAACCCGGACCACCGCGTCCGCCACCTCGCGGACCTCGGCCTCCGCCTCCACCGGCTCCCCCGCCCCCTCCTGCACCGCCTCCTCCGCGGCCCCCGCGACCGCGGCCATCGCCTCGGCCGCCGCGTCCGCCGTCGCCACGATCGCCGCCGGGGGGAGGTGGCTGATTGAGGTCGGTGAGGTCGGCTCCGGTGTAGCCCTCCGGCATGATCTCGCCCTTGTTGATCCAGCACTTCACGCCGATGCGTCCGAACGTGGTGCGCGCCTCATAGAAGCCGTAGTCGATGTCGGCGCGCAGGGTGTGCAGCGGCACGCGGCCGTCGGAATAGCCTTCCCGGCGCGCCATCTCGGCGCCGCCCAGGCGGCCGGAGACCTGAACCTTGACGCCCTTGGCGCCCGATCGCATGGCCGATGTGAGCGCGCGCTTCATCGCCCGCCGAAACGCGACGCGGTTCTGCAGCTGCTCGGCGATCGACTGGGCCACCAGCTTGGCGTCGAGCTCGGGGCGCTTGATCTCGAGGATGTTGACCTTGATCTGCTTGCGCGTCATGCGATGCAGGTCCTTGCGCAGGGCATCGACCTCGCTGCCTGACTTGCCGATGACGATCCCCGGCCGGGCGGTGTGGATGTTGATCTCCACGTCGTTGGCGTCCTTGCGGATCGTGATGTCCGAGAGCCCGGCGTGCGCGAGCTTGCGGGTGATGTGCGCGCGAATGCGCACATCCTCGTCGAGGTAGTCGGCAAAGTGGCGCTCGTTGAACCAGTTGGACTTCCAGTCGTGGATGTAGCCCACGCGGAGAGACTCGGGATGAACTTTCTGACCCATGTGACTAAGCGTTCTCCTTCGGCGTGAGCGTGATCGTGAGGTGGCTGGTGCGCTTGCGGATGCGGGTGGCGCGGCCCATCGCCCGTGGGCGATAGCGCTTGAGGGTGGGGCCCTCGTCAGCGTAGACGTCCTTGATGCGCAGGTCGTCCCCGATGAGATCGTGGTTGTGCTCGGCGTTGGCGACGGCGGACTCGAGCAGCTTGCCCCAGTCACGAGCAGCCGCCCGCGGGGCGAAGGCCAGGATGGCCCTGGCCTCGTCCACCGACTTGCCGCGGATGTGGTCGCACACGAGCCGTGCCTTGCGCGCCGACGTGCGGACGTACTTGGCATGAGCGCGGACGACAGCGGGAGCGGCGCCCGGCTCGCGCGTTGCGCGGCGTGGCGCGGCAGCGGACTGGGCGGGGAGCTCGGCGGCCGCTCCACCCGACTCGTCGGCCGCAGCGGGCTTGGGTTTGGCGGGGGGCTTGGACTGCGTCTCGCCCTCAGGCGTGGCATCGGCATCGGCCTCGGCTACGGACGCGCTGTCCGGCTTGGACTTCTCCTCGCCCTCCACCTTGGGCTTGGCAGCGGCCTTCTTTGCCGCGGCCTTGGGCTTGGCCTCGCCCTTCGGCTGTGCCGCCGCCTCGGCCGCCGGCTTCGCGCTGGTGGTGGGCTCGACGTCCGCGTCGGCATCATCAGGGGCTCCCTTGCCCTTGCCGCGTCGCCCACGCTTGGGCTTCGCCTCGGCGGAGGTCTCCTCGCCCTCCTTGACCCGCGATCGCAGTCCCCGGCGCTTGGACTTCTCCTCGGACGAGGCCTCCTCGACCTCTTCTGTGTCCTTGTCCTTGGCGCTCATCGCATCCTCCCCGACGACGCGTGGCCACGGTACTTGCGCGTCGGTGCGAACTCGCCCAGCTTGTGGCCGACCATCGACTCGGTGACGAACACTGGCACGTGCTTCTGGCCGTCGTGCACGGCAATCGTGTGACCGACCATCTCGGGGAAGATCGTCGAGGTGCGCGACCAGGTCTTGATCATCTGCTTCTGGTTGGCGCTGTTCATCGCATCGACGCGAGCAAGCAGGCGCTCTTCCGCCCACGGCCCCTTCTTGCTGGAACGGCTCATCGCTTCTTTCCTCTCCGGCGGCCTCGGACGATGTAACGATCCGAGGGCTTGCGCTTCTTTCGAGTGCGGTACCCGAGAGTTGGCACGCCCCAGGGGGTGACGGGATGCCGGCCGGCGGTCGTCGAGCCCTCGCCGCCGCCGTGCGGATGGTCGACGGGATTCATCGCCGTGCCACGGGTCTGGGGACGGACTCCGAGGTGACGCTTGCGCCCGGCTTTGCCGATCTTCACATTCTGGTGGTCGGTGTTGCCGATCGATCCCACCGTGGCTCGGCACTCCGCTTGGACCAAGCGCATCTCGCCGGAGGGCAGCCGCAGGGTGGCCATCGCGCCCTCCTTGGCCATGAGCTGGATTGCCGCGCCCGCGGCTCGGCCCATCTGGCCTCCGCGTCCAGGCTGGAGCTCGACATTGTGGATCACGGTGCCGATCGGCATGCGAGCCAGCGGCAGGCAGTTGCCTACGTTGACCTCGGCATCCGGACCGGAGATGACAGTCGCATTCACCTGGAGGCGCTGGGGGGCCAGGATGTAGCGCTTCTCGCCGTCGGCATAGTGCAGCAGCGCGATGTAGGCGGAGCGGTTGGGGTCGTACTCGATCGTCGCGACGCGCGCGGGCATTCCGTCCTTGCGCCGCTTGAAGTCGATCTTCCGGTACAGCCGCTTCGCCCCGCCGCCGCGATGGCGAGAGGTCTTGCGTCCATGGGCGTTGCGGCCCCCCGACTTGGTGAGTCCTTCGGTCAGCGACTTCTCGGGCTCGGAGGCCGTGATCTCGGCGAAGCTCGGGTAGGTCGTGAACCGACGGCCGGGGCTCGTGGGCTTGGGCTTGCGAATGGCCATGGACTAGAGGCCCTCCAGGCCCTGGAAGATGGGAATCTCGTCTCCGGGACCAAGCTGCACGATCGCCTTCTTCCAATGACGCGTGCGGCCGGCGGTCACACCACGACGCTTGGGCTTGGGCTTCACGCTCTGGGTGTGCACGTTGAGGACCTTGACGTCGAACAGGATCTCCACCGCCTGGCGAATCTGCGTCTTGTGGGCGTCGGGGTGCACGCGCAGGGTGTACTTGCCCGCGGAGGCCAGCACATAGCTCTTCTCGGAGACCACGGGACGGATGATGACCTGACTGGGCTCCACGACTAGGCGTCCTTCTCGGTCTCGGAGGCGGATGAGGCCGGCTCGAGTCGGTCGCCCCGAGCTCGCGCCGTCACCTGCTCGAGGGCGGTCTCAGAGACAAGGAGCGAGGGGGCGGCCATGAGATCGACCACCCCCGTCGCAGCCGGGGTCAACACGACGATCCGGGCAAGATTGCGAAACGACTTCGTGACGACGACATCCTCGTCGGACAGGATGACGAGCGTGGGCGCAGCAGCCTGATCCCACCCGGCCAGCGCCTCGGCGGCCCGCTTGGTGGCGGGCACGTCGAACGCACTGGCATCGAGCACGGCCATCGAGCCGCGCTGCGCGTGCATGGAAAGCACGCTGCGCAGCGCTGCCCGGCGCGCCTTGCGGTTGACCTTCAGGGTGTAGTGGCGCGGCGAGGGCCCGAAAACGGTTCCGCCACCCACCCACAGGGGCGAGCGGATCGAACCGGCGCGGGCGCGCCCGGTGCCCTTCTGGCGCCAGGGTTTGGTCCCCCCGCCACGGGCCATGGCGCGCGTGCGCGTGGAAGCGGTGCCCTGGCGACGAGCGTTGAGATCGGCGCGAACGCATTCGTGCACCAGCGCCTCGTTGAACCGTACGTCGAACACGGTGGGGTCGAGCGCGACGGCGGGGCCCGACGTGCCGATCCGCGGTGCTTCGGGCGCGCTAGCCATCGCTGCGCACCTCCACCGTCCCGCCCTTCGGGCCGGGAACGGCCCCGCGGACGAGAAGCAGGTGGTCGGCCGCGATGATCTCGACGATCTCGAGGCCACGCTGAGTAACGCGTTTGCCGCCCATCCTCCCCGGCCCGCGGATGCCCTTGAACACGCGCGACGGAGTCGCCGACGCACCGATCGAGCCCGGCGCCCGCACGTTGTGGGACCCGTGGGACACGGGTCCGCGCGAGAAGTTATGACGCTTGATCGTGCCGGCAAATCCCTTGCCCTTGCTGACGCCCGAGACCTTGACCTTGTGCCCCGCCTCGAACGCCTCGACCGTGACCTGGTCTCCCACGGTGAGCTCGCCCGCCTCGTCGCGGAACTCCACGAGGTGGCGCACGGGAGGCGCGTCGGCCTTCTTCAAGTGACCCAGCTCGGCCTTGGTCAGGTGCTTCTCCCGCGCCGCGCCGAAGCCGAGCTGCACGGCGTTGTACCCGTCGCGCTCGTGCGTGCGAATGCCCGTGACCGGGCACGGGCCGGCTTGCAGCACCGTCACGCGCTCCACGCGTCCATCCTCGAGGAAGCGTTGGGTCATGCCGAGCTTCTTGGCCAAGATCGCGGGCATCCAACGATCACGTGGCCAGGCGGATCTCGATGTCAACCCCCGCCGGCAGGTGGTCGAGACGCTGGAGGGAGTCGACAGTCTTGGGGGTGGGCTGGTGGATGTCGATCAACCGCTTGTGGGTGCGGATCTCGAAGTGCTCGCGGGAGTCCTTGTCCTTGAATGGGGAGCGGATCACGCAGTAGATGTTCTTCTCGGTGGGCAGGGGCACCGGTCCCGCGACCGTGGCTCCGGTGCGCGTGGCGGTATCGACGATCTCCTTGGCCGCCGTCTCGATCGCCGAGTGGTCGTAGGACTTCAGCCGGATGCGGATGTTGTTCTGGGCCAGCGTTGCCACGTGCGTGCTCGTGCTCTCTCGTTTCTCGTTTTTCTTCGCTTGGCGCGTCGAGAGCGAGCCCCATGCCCGTCGGGGCCCGCCCCCTGGTCGTATCTGATTGACGTCACGGCGCGAAGGAAGCGCCCGCTCCGAAAGAGCCGACGCGGCGCCGGTGCTACTGACTGATGTCGGTCACGACCCCTGACCCGACGGTGCGGCCGCCCTCGCGGATTGCGAACCGCAGGCCGGGGTCCATGGCGATCGGCTGGATCAGCTCGATTTCCATCTGAACGTTGTCGCCCGGCATGACCATCTCCGTGCCCTCGGGCAGGTTGGCCACGCCG
>JBBSIW010000036.1:0-11542 GCA_038231895.1 Solirubrobacterales bacterium
CCAGGAGGCGCGACAGCTCGCCGTGGTCGAGGATGCGACGCTCACGCTGATCGGAGGCGGGCCGCTCGGAGCGCTCAAGCGAGCGCACCGGATTCTCGCCGGCATGGCCGAGCCGGCGCCGCGCGTGCTCGAAGACCCGGCCGGCGACCACCAGCGCCCCACGGATCGTCCACGCGCGCTTGCCCTCCGCGCGCATCTCCTCGATGACCCGCGCCACGTCATCCACCGTGAGCGAATCGAGCCGACGCCCCGACCAGCGCGGCAGCAGGTGCGTGCGGAGCTGGGCGCCGTAGCCCTCGACGGTGCGCGGCCGCAGCGTAGCGGTCGCGGACTCCAAGTAGCGCTCGGCCGCCTGGGCGAAGGTGAGACGCGGCTGGGGACTCACACGCTCCCCACGGCCCATCCGGGCCTTCACGTCGGCCAGCGCCACGCGGGCGGCCTTGATGCCCCCGGCCACGGCGCGGCGGCGCTGACGCCCGGTCGAGTCCCGGTACTCGATCTCGAAGACAGTGCGCCCATCGGCGGTCGTGCGCTTGACGATTCCGCGCTCGACGCGCTGGCGGAACAGGCGGTTAGGCTTACTCTGCATCGGAACCTCACTTCCGTTGCCGTGGCCCGGGCGCTGACACGTCGCGGGCCTTTTTCTGTGGTGGAGCCTCATTCTACCGCATGCTGTAGACGCGTGCGGTAGCCCAAGAACATGCCTATTTGCAGGATCTATTATGGCGTGGCTGCGGAGTGGCAGCACCCCGGTGGCCTACCGGGCGCTCTCGGACCGCCAACGGTCAAGCTCCGATTGCTTGAAGTAGAGCCGTCCGCCCGGCCGCTCCTGCGAGCAGGGGAGCCGCCGCTCCGCGCTCAGGCGGTGGAGGGCGTGGCGCGAGATTCCGAGGTAGTCGGCTGCCGCGCGAGCGTCGAGCCAGCCGTCGCCGTTCGGCTCAGCTCCCGCGGTGGCAAGACGACCAGCCAGGCGGGGAGCCAGGCGCTCGGCCAGCCGGTCGAGGTCGTCCTCGTCCAGCGCGTCGAGGAGGGCGGCAGCCAGGTGACTCACGCCGCAGACCTTCTGCACCTGATAGAGCGGTAGCGCATACCCCTTATTCGCGGGATTCCGTTGGTTCTGTGGGAGAAACCTTCGGGACGCTGGAGAGCCCGAGAGTCGTATACGCCGTCGACGTCGCAACATTGGTGCAAATGTGCCGAGCTGTTGCGCGGCAGCGCAGGACACCAGGCGTGGAGGCCGGTTGCGGGCCCCGAGTTCACGCCTGCCTGTGCTCGGCGAGTACCTGCACCCGCTCGCCGTCCAGTCCCGACGCCCACGACGACCGAGCATGCAGATCGATGATGTGGCGGTCATCGACCAGCAGCCGGCCGCGGACTAGACCGTCGAGCACCGCCCGAGCCGCCTTGTCCAAGTCCAACCGGCTCGGCCACGTGTGCGCCGGACGAGCAGGCCGGGCATAGAAGAACGCCAGCGCTACCCGATAGGGCGGCTCCAGCGGGCCGGACCGTGCGGCCAGCAGCGCATGGCGAGCCACCGCCTCAGTCCACGGGTGCTCATACCGGGAGGCCGGCCGGCTGTAGCGCCGACCATCACGACGGACACCCGCCGTGCGTGAGCCCTTCGGCGCGATACGACCATGCACGGAGAGCCGGACCGTCATGGCTTCCCCCGGCGGGTTCTACAACCGCAACCAGGGGAGAGGCGGCATCCGAGCGGCATGGCCGGGGCCGTTCTGAGTCCCGGCGTGGCAGTGGTTCCAGCGCGTTCCTCCCCCTTAAGGGGGGAACCGCCTGGAACCTGCCGTAGGTGGGAACCGTGTGGTTCCGACTGGTTCTGGCTGAGTTGAAACCGGGTCATTGCCCGCTCCTATGGGGCGTTGGGGCGTCCGTGAGGCGACTGGTTCCGACCGGTTCCGGCGGCTGTGGAACGGTTCCGGGCGCCAGAACCGCTCTGCCGTCGTCTGAGCGGATGAGCAGCCCGCGGTCGAGGCAGTCTCCGACGACAATCAGTGCGACCTTCTTGTTGATGTGGAGCGCGGTTGCGAGCTTGTTCTTGGAGGTCGGGCCCATCTCGCGGGCGGCTGTTACGGCGTTGGCGCGGAGTGTGTCTTGGCGGTCGCGGTAGTGGTCGGCGGCGAGTTCTGCGCGGAGCCGGTAGTCGGGACGCTCGGCGTTGCCGTCGGCTTCGAGTTCGATGTGGAAGGGGTCGATCGCTTCGTGGTCGCGGTGCTCGACGGTGACTTTGACGGGCCAGTCGTGGTCTGCTTTGTCGGGGTCGAGGTAGAGGGCGCAGTCGAGGAAGCTGTGGAAGTGGCGGCTGCCGGCGACGCGTTGGCCGGCGCGGATGTTCTTGTCGCCGTCGCGCTGCTTGCGTAGGTGCATGACTGCGCCCACGGCGGGGCCTTGCTCTTGGAGTTGGCGCAGGTAGTCGAGGACGGGCTTGATCTCGTGGACGCGGTCTTCGTCGCGGTCGTGCATGTCGCGGAAGGGGTCGAGGCAGATGAACTGGTAGGTGGCGGCGATGGCGAGGAGGTCGCGCTGCCAGGTCGTGTCGAGTAGGTCGACGTGCTGGCGCCAGATGACGTCGAGTCGGGGAAGCACGTCTTCGCTCAGGGAGATGCTGTCGGTCGCGTTGCAGAGCCCGGCGAGGCGGTCTTGGAAGCGGGCGCGGTTGCCTTCCTCGCCGACGTAGAGCACGCGGCCTGGTGCTTTGCAAGCGAAGCGGCCCATCGCGGGCCGTCCGGCCGTGATGGCCTTGATGAGCTCGAGCGCGAGCCAGGTCTTGCCGGTCTTGGGTTCTCCGGCGATCCATCCGACCGCGCCTTGTGTCCAGAGTTCGTCGACCAGGAATGCTGGCTCGGCGGGCCCGCGGTCGGCGAAGAACGTCGACCCGTCCTCCACGACGCGGCGGTCTCGGAGCCGCTGCTCGACGGACTGAGGCTCCTCACCGTTGGCGATGGCGCCCAGCTCGGCTTGCTGCTCTGCAGACATCGGCGTCGCGGTCATGCTGCGTCCGCGAGTAGGTCGCTGGCGAGCCGGCGGCGGATCTCGCGGTACCCGGCGCCGCGCGGCTCGAGCCCGTAGAGCTCGGCGCCGAGGTCGATGATCGTGCCGCCCTTGCCGCAGCCGAAGCACACCCAGCCGCGCTCGGGGGTGGGGTAGGTTTGAAAGCTCGGGGTGCGGTCGTCGTGCCCTGGGAGCGGGCAGCACACCTTGCCGTCGCGGCCGACCTCTCGGCCGGTGAGACGCTCGACGTACTCGGCGGGCGGGATGCGTTGCAGCGGATCGTCCGCGTCCACCGGTGCTGCTGGTGCAGTCCGTCGTGGGCGGTCGTTGGGCGGGTCGGGCAGGTGTCCGACGACGTCGGCCGGCCGGTAGACGACCGGCTCGAGGTGAACGCAGGCGACGGGGGCCGGCGGGTCGCTCTTGAAGTTCCGCGTCGCGACCGGTCGCAAGATGCGCGCCGGCTCGGCGGCTGCCATGTCGGCGCCCAGCGTGTGAGCGAGCCGGCGCAGCGCGCGCTTGGCGTGCTGAACGGCGATCGGCTCTCGTAGCTGCCAGTACGCGTGGCGGTTCTCGCCCGACCCGGAGCGGATGACGAGCGACGGCGGCGGGTCGAACATGTCGAGCGCGACCGTCGACGCATCACCGTCGCAGTCGGCCCACAGCGCCCAGATTTGCTCGATGGCGTCAGCCCCGCCGTGGCGGTGGCGCCGCGGGGCACACCCGATGTACGTGTCCGTGCGTCGGCCAAGCCCGACCACAGTCTCGACCAGGGCGAAGGCACGGCCGGAGCGGTGGAAGCACTGACCCATGCCGCCCTGCGGCAGGCGCCAGCGGACCTCGAGGAGTCCACCAGCCGGCTCGTTGCCCGCGATCATCGCGAGCTGTAGCCGCAGCGCCTCTTCCCGCGGGATGCGTTCGGTCACGCCGCCACCCGCCCGTCCGGGCTCTGTCCGGGTTCTGCGGCCCGTAGCGGCGTTGGAAGACCGCGGGCGTGCAGGCGGGCCATCCCTGCCCAGAACCGCTCAGAGCGCCGCTCCCGGTCGGCCGGGTCAAACCCGAGGACGCAGCCAGCGCAGGCCCTCATGCCGTCCGCTCCGCGTCAACCTGGGCGGCCAGGTCGCTCCACATCGCCCGCTGCCATTCCGCGGGCAGCGCGTAGAACCGGCTGAGTCGCGCGCGTCCCGAGCAGCCCGGAGTCAGGCCGTGGAAGTTCTCGAAGGTGAGCGCCGCCGAAGGTGGCGGCTCGGGTTCGCCGGCGTCGTCGTCGGGGCTGCCCCGCGTGCTAACGCGGCTAGTGCCCGTGCGGGGCCGCCGGGCGGCCGGGCGGGCTGCGGGCATGCGCCGCACGACAGCTGGGCGATCGAGACCGGACGCGGGCCCGCCACGAGCCATGAATATGCCGACCGCGAAGGCGTTGCGAGCAGGTAGCGCTTGGCGGACCTCATCGGCGTAGCGGGCGCTGAACGACCGCGGCCGGCGACGCCGTGCGAGCGCCACCGCCTGGCCGAACGGCACGCCGCGCAGAGCGAGAGCGCGAGCGTAGCGCAGCGTCCCATCAGGCTCGTGTCTATGCGGTGGGCTAGCCTGTGCCACGGTCGGCGTCCTGCTCACGCCGGGTTTCGATGGAGCCGCCTGCCCGGGCGGCTTCGTCATTTCTGGTGGCTGCGTACTGTCGCATCGCTCGTCGGACTTCGGCTGAGACCGTGCGGTCGGCCTCGGAGGCGAACTGAGCAAAGCGGCGGGCCAGCGAGCGCGGCACGCGCGCGGTCACGTGAATGGTGCCTTCCCGTATTCCGTTGTCGGCCGTCCGTGGCATCGATCTTTAGTCGCTCGCTAAGCCGTTTGCGCTTGTCCACAGAGTCTTACACCCCCGCGCGGCGTGGCGATCCACTCGGCTTTACCATCCCGCCACGGGCCAGCAAGTTGGGAGAGATGCAATGAGGAAGTGGCGGAAGATGACATGGGCGATCGTCGCGTGGTCCGTCCTCATCCTTATCTGGGCGATCGCGGGTGGTGCGAGCAACAAGTGCGCCGACCAGGCGACCAAGCTCAACAAGGACGCCTGCGAAGCGGGGACCGGAATTGGGGTCGGGATCATCTTGTTCCTCGGCTTTCTCGGCTTCATCGTTTTGGCCCTGATTTGGTTCATGACTCGGCCGAAAGATCAGGGCGCAGTGTCGGGTCCTCAGTTCTCAGCTCCGCCTACGGCTCCGCCGAGCACCCCGCCCGGCTGGCATCCAGACCCAGACCCACAAGGGCCCCACGGCCAACTCCGCTGGTGGGACGGCCGACAATGGACCGACCGCACTTCCGCGTCAGGGCCGGGACCGCCACGGGGGACTGCGAGATGAGTGGGCGACTGGCCGCCCTCGGGCTTCGCCGCGGCGATGGTGCTTCTAGCCGCGGATCGGCTCACTACGCCGCACGCGTTTTTCGGGGTCTTGTGACGTTTCCGTGGGTCGTGTGACTAGGGCCTTGGCGCGCCGCGCGAGTCTGGCGGACCGGTGGGCGTGGCGACGGCGTGCGTGGACGAGCGAAGGCGTTGTCTGACGGCCGGCAGATCGCCTTGATGCTCAAGGAACGCCTGCTCACGGGCGGGTTTGCGCGGCCCGCGCAAACCCTGGCCGCCATCGAGCGGAGCGCAGCCGGCGGTCAAGGAGGGCCCGTCAGGGCCGAGCAGAGCGAGCCGCGGAGCGGCGTCCTTGAGGGCCGGCGAAGCGGCGCTAGGACGCTACAGTCGCGTGCAGGTCGCCAGCGGAGTCTCCGACCGAGATCCCCAGCAACGGCGGCCGATTCCGGTGCCGGATGGCTTTCACCGGAAACAGCAGGAGCGCCGTTTTTCGGCGGCGCGCGTCCGTCACGGACCGGGCTATCTCGCTAGCAGCCGTGCCTTTGCCGCTTGGAACTCTTGTTCGGAGAGGATGCCGTCCGAGCAAAGCTCGGCGAGCTTGCGGATTTCGTCAGCAGTCGAAGGGGACGCAGGCCCTCCGAGCGATGGAGCTGGCGTGTAAGTCGCGTCGATCAGTTGGCGAAGCCGGGCGACACCCGCTTGCACTTCGTTCCAGCCGCCCGCCACGGGGATGGCGTTGGGGGTCTTGGCTGGGTCGTCTCCCTTCTGTCCCCAGTAGCTTGTCTTCGTTCCCCTCTGGCCTGGAGCTTGGATGACGACGGACCCAGTGAGCATCCCTTTATGGACCTGTACGCCGGTGATGTTCTGGTAGCTCCAGGACGTGACCTCTGTGCCGAACGTCGCGCCGGCCATGAACCCGGGCTTGCAGACGAACGCCCGCGTATCCGTACCGATGATCGCCTGCCCGTGTGCACCGTGAATGATGACGCGGACCGTCTCGTCCGGTGAGGCATTCTCGGCAACCGCCTGCTTGACCTTGTTCCTCAGCTTCTCGAAGTCAGCAGGGTTCACGCTCTGCTGGTCGATCTGCGGCATGCCCACGGGCATCGCTCCTCTCGCGTCATTGAAAGGGAGGAGCCCGAATGTAGCGGCTACGCCGCGAACCGTGTCCGGCCCGCGGGGATCAGCGCCATCGTCTAGCTGACCGCGATAAGCAAGCCCCAGGTTGGGTACGCTGCCGGCAACCAATGGGAGGAGCCTCACGGTGGAGGGATCTGGCATCTGCAGATCGCCGGTGGTTGCTGCGCTGGTGGCAGGAGTAGCCCTTGTAGGCGCAGGTTGCGGCGGTGGCGGCGAGAAGACCGTCGTCGAGCGCACGGTCACGCAGCAAGCTCCCCCGGCGTCGACGCCAGCAGCATCGCCTAGCGCCGCGCCTTCCACTTCGAGCCGCAAGGTGCCACGCCTCGTCAGCCTGCGACTCGACGAGGCGGAGAGCAAGCTGACCGACATGCACATCAGCTACACCGAGCTTGGCGGCGGCGTCGCCGGAATCGTCGTGAAGTCGAACTGGACTGTGTGCAAGACCGACCCGCCAGCGGGAAAGACAACCTCGGGCCCGGTAAAGCTCATCGTGGCTCGCTCCTGCTAGCGGAGCTCATCTCCGATCCCGCAGCACGGACACTTGCTGAGAGTCCTGCCGCGAGCGGCAGTAGCCTTGACGCACGATGACGCACGACTCAAAGCACGAGCTGCTGGCCGCGCTGCTTGCCGCCGGACTCACCCAGCAGCAGGCTGCGCAGGCCGCCGGGCGCTCACGGGCGAGCGTGACGCGGGCGCTGCGAGAGCCGGAGTTCCGTGCCCTCGTAGAGCGCTACGAGGCCGGCGCGGCGCGGCGCGTCTCGCGGCGCCTGGACCGGCTCTGCGACGACGCGCTGGGCACGCTGACGGAGCTGCTTGGCTGCAAGGCGCCCGCGGTCAGGGCGCGCGTGGCGCTCGGGGTGCTCGACCACGCGGCGCGCAGCCGCGAGCAGGTCGACCTCGAAGAGCGCGTCGCGGCGCTGGAGGCCCGGACCACCGGCAATGGCCGCGTGAAGGTGCCGGCGTGGACCTAACGCGACGCATCCGCAGCCTGGAAGCCTCGCCGCCGCGCGCCGGCACGGAGGAGCTGGACGCGGAGATCGAGGGCCTGCTCGCCGAGGTCGAGGCGCGCGATGGACCCGAGACGGTGGAGCGCCTGCTCGCCGAGGTCGCCGCGGCCGTCGATCGGCCCGCCTGGCGCCGCTGAGCGCCCTGGGCGCGCTGTAAGCCGTTCTACGCGGCTGCTGAGCACCCGCTGACCTACCGCGTCGTCCAGCCGGTCAGGGCGCTCCTGGATGCCCGTGGCAGCGCTTACGCGCCGCTGACGCTGCCACCGCGCAGCCACGGTGGCATCCTGCGAGCCGTGGGCACAGAGGGCAGAAACGCAAAGTGCCTGCAAATACGCAGCGGAGAGGGCGGGATTCGAACCCGCGAAGGAGCGTGAACCCCTTACTCGCTTAGCAGGCGAGTGCCTTCAGCCACTCGGCCACCTCTCCGGGGTCGCGCCAGTGTAGCCCCCGCCCCTCAGGCGATCGATCCCGTCGCGACTACCATCCGCAAGAGCGCTGGAGGGGTGGCAGAGCGGTTGAATGCGGCGGTCTTGAAAACCGTTGGGCCGGGTCATCCGGTCCCGAGGGTTCGAATCCCTCCCCCTCCGCTGATCCGGGCACAGCGCTGGAGCCGTTGATCGCCCCGTTGCTCGCCGGCCACAGGGACCTGGCGGCGGGCAGCCGGCTGGCTGATGGGCTCGCAGGCGCTCGCCCGCGTCGCCGGGTAGCCCCGCGAGCCTTCAGGGGCTGTTGGAGTTCCAGCGCTTGGCTTCCTGCACCCGACCCTGGGCGTCGAACACCAGCAGCTCGCCATCCCCGCCGTTGCGCACGAGATAGGCCGCCGCCTCGACCTCCGCGTCGCGCCGGCTCGTGAAATGGGTGGAACTCATTCCCCCGTCGGTCGAGCGCAGCACCCAACCGCCGTCGCGATCGGGACGAAGCTCGAGCGAAACCGCCCGCATCCTTACCCTCCTTGCTGAGTTTCGACCTCGGGGGCCTGTCCGTGGGGCCCGCCTTCCCGAGGTCGGACGCCCAACGCCGAGCACTCTAGCGCGTGTGTGGCGCCACCAGTACCGGCGGGGCGCCGCATTCGACCATGCGCTCAGGTAGCTCGACGCAGCCGTCCGGCCGTTGGCCGTTCTCCAGCAGCGCAATGATCGTGCGCCCGACGGCGACCGCTGTGCCGTTGAGGGTGTGGACGGGATGAGGCCGCCCGCCAGCGGGCGAGCGGTAGCGAATTCCCAGCCGCCGCGCCTGATAATCGGTCGTGTTCGAGCACGAGGTCAGCTCGCGGTAGGCGCCCTGACCGGGCAGCCACGCCTCGCAGTCGTACTTCTTGGCCGCCGAGGCGCCGAGGTCATGCGCCGCGATGTTCACCACCCGGTAGGGGATCTCCAGCTCGGCGAGGATCGCCTCCTCGAGGGCCAGGAGCCGCTCGTGCTCGTTGGCGGAGTCTTCCGGAGCCACGAACGAGAACAGCTCCACCTTGTCGAACTGATGGACGCGGAAGATGCCGCGGGTGTCCTTGCCCGCCGCTCCGGCCTCGCGCCGAAAGCAGGAGGAGAACCCCGCGTAGCGGATGGGCAGGTCGTCGGCCTCCAGGATGGCGTCGGCGTGCAGCGACGCCAGGGCGACCTCGGAGGTGCCGACGAGATAGAGGTCGTCGTCGGGCAGCCGGTAGATCTGCTGCTCGGTGTCGGGCAGGAAGCCGGTCCCGTAGAGCGCGGGCTCGCGGACGAGCACCGGCGGGATCACCGGTTCAAAGCCCTGCGCCCGAGCCTTCTCCAGCGCGTAGCGCACCAGGGCAAGCTCGAGCAGCACCAGGTCCCCCTTGAGATAGGCAAAGCGAGATCCCGATACTCGGGCAGCGGTCTCCATGTCGATCAGCCCCCCGGCGAGCTCGAGGTGGTCGCGCCCGCTCGCGCCGGCCTCCCCGACCTGCTTGACCGCGGTTTCCTGCGGCGGCGCCTCGGGGTCCGGCAGGTTGGGCACGCCCGCGAGGGCGGCGTCCCGTTGCTCCTCGACGCGCCGCTGCTCGTCGCTGAGCGTGCGGCCGCGCTCGCTCAAGGCGCTCAGCGCGTCGCGGTCCGCCGGGCTGGGAGGGCCCTTGCGCCCGCGGCTGGCGGCGTTGACGTCCGCCTGGATCTGCTCGAGCTCCTGGGTGAGCTCGCGCCAGCGGGCGTCGAGCTCGAGGACGCGCTCCAGCCCGTCCTGTGCGCCCCGGCGGGCCAGCGCAGCGCGGACGCCGTCGGGGTCGCGGCGGATCAGCCTCAGATCGAGGATTGAGGCCCCGCGTCAGCCCGGCGGCTTGGAGCCGTTCGGGCCCTTGGCCCGTTTGGCCTTCGTCCCGGCAAAGCGGGAGAGGAACGTCGCGACGTCGGTCGCGTCGCTGCCCACCACGATGCTCTGGGGCATGATCGCCCCCGAGAACCCTCCGTTGCGGATGGCGTAGAGAACCTGGTCATAGCCCTCCTTGCGCAGGTCGAAGTTCGGGCCGTTGGTGCGCACTCGGTACTTGATCGAGGTCGCCGAGCCCTGCGTTCCGGCCGCTTCGAGCGTGTGGCATCCCGAGCAGCGCTGTGCGAACAGCTGGGCGCCGCGGCGGATGTGCGGAACCTCGCTGGCGAAGACGGGGTTTGTCTTGACCGCCTCCAGGCGCTTGCTGTTGTCGATGTCGATGCCCTTGCTGCAGGCCGTCACCGCTATGGCGGCGCCGACCACGAGCACGGGGATGACGGCGTGGCGGCGGGTCATGGGGCGCGAGATCCTACGCGATAATCCGGTCCCCGATGCCGACCGTCCGCGCCCGCCATGTCGCGCCCGGCCTCCTCGCCGCGACGGTCTTGATGGCCGGATGCGGTGACTCGCCGGTCTCCGCACGCGGGGAGCGACTCCACGTCTCGCTGCGTGAGTTCCATCTCACCCCCACCTCGAGCCGGGCGCGACCTGGCCACCTGCGGCTCGTTGTGCGCAATGCAGGAACGGTGGGCCACCAGCTGGCGATCGGCCGCGGACGCTTTGCCCTGGCGCGCACGCCGATCATGGCTCCCGGCGGGCGTGCGGTCCTCGACGTGCGGCTGCCGCAGGGCAACTACCGACTGTTCTGCACGCTCTCAAACCACGACACCCTCGGCCTCTACGGCTCGCTCGTCGTACGGTGAGCTGATGGAGACCGACCCCCGACGCTACCGCTCGATCATCGGGCGCTTCGCCACGGGGGTCGCCGTGATCACCGGCACCGGGCCCGCGGGCGCCGTGGGCATGACCACCAACGCGCTGACCTCGCTCTCGCTTCACCCGCTGCTGCTCCTCGTGTGCTTCGATAACACCGCACGCACGCTTCCGATCGTGCGCGACTCGGGCCGTTTCGGGGTCAACATCCTGCGCGCCCATCACCACGAGCTCTCCGGAGTGTTCGCCTCCAAGCTCACAGGGGAGCGCAAGTTCGAGGCCATCGAGTACACGAGCGACCACGGGGTGCCCGTGCTCGCCGACGCGCTGGCCTGGCTCGTATGCGATCTGCGCGACCTGCTCCCCGGAGGGGACCACACGATCGCCATCGGCGAGGTGGTCGCGATGGGCGACGACGAAAGCGGCGATGCTCCACTCGTGTGGTATCGCGGCGGCTACACGACAGTCACCGGCGTGCAGGCGCAGGACGCGCCTCGGGCCCGCTAGCCACGCAACGCGTCCGGGGTTACAGCCCGCCCATCCCGAGCTCGGCCCGCAGCGCCAGGCCCACGATCACCAGGGCGGCCAGCGCCATGACGCCGATCTCGCGGCGCACGATGGCCAGCACCACCGAACGCTGCTGGGTCTCGGGCAGCTCGCCCACCTCCCGCGCCGATGCCAGGCCACGCGCATGGAGCACGGTCTCCGCCGCCGAGATGCGCAGCTGCTCGGCGGCGAAGGAGACCCCGACCGGGAGCAGCCCATACACGTAGTGCAAGTCGCTGGCAGGGCTCCGGCCCAGCAGGAGGAGCAGCCCACCAAGCGCCACTTCCACCAGCATCGCCACCTGGGCAGCGCGCAGCAGGCGCCAGAACCAGTCGCTCGTCGA
>JBBSIW010000037.1:0-11486 GCA_038231895.1 Solirubrobacterales bacterium
CTCGCCCACGCCAGCACAAGCCAAACCCGCTAAATCGTGTGCCTACAGTTTCTCGGCTTCAGCGGCCTACGAAACCACCGATACGCAGGGAAAACGCTACCCCGGGACGCTCAAATGTGCCCACGAACTGCGGAACCCCGGTCATAGGCGTCGCCCTTGACGTCGGCGTCGATCCCGGTCCAGGTCTCGGGCTCGATCAGGTCGACGATCAATCGGCGGAGCTTGGCAGGGTCCTGGATCCTGTTCTGCGCCTTGCGAAAGATCAAACCCAGTGTTCCCGACTCGCGGCCCAGCTCGTTGAGCAGGACCGTGTAGTGCGTCTCCAGCTCAGGACCGTCGCGGTCGAGCAGCGACTGCCAGTCGAAACTCTCCGGGATCCGTGACGGCTGGATGAACGGCGGCTGGGTCCTCTCATGGGCCATCTTGAGGAAGAGCAGGTAAGTGAGCTGCTCGACGTAGTCGCCGTAAGAGAGTCCATCGTCGCGGAGCAGTTGGCAGAAGCTCCAGAGCTTCTTGACAAGCTGGCGGGCATGGTCATCCATGGCTGGCTTCATGCGTAGACCTCAGTGGAAGCGTGAGTGAGGTCTTCTGCTCGTGGGCTTAGAACCCCTTGGATGGCAGCGCGAAGGACCGCTTGACGGAGGATCCTCTCTTTCTTCGTGGCCAGAACTAAATCCACTTCTAAGTGAGCAACGGCCTCGAGCCGCCGTCGGGCAACCCTCACGGCTTCCAGCTGCGCCTCGACGGACGGGACGGGGGCCATCAACTTTCCGAGGATCGTCCCGTTGACGTTCGGCTGCCCCGTTCCACGACTCTCCGTTCGGACGTACTCCCAATAGTCGGCGCCTTGAAAGTAGAGGTATAGGAAGTCTGGAAGAAGCCTCTCGTCAGGCCGAACCCTGATGAGATATGACGCGAAGACGGCCTCGGGAACGTCCTCTTGGACCAAGTAGCTCTTCCCCGTAGTCGCGCCGGTTCGCGCGAACACGATGTCTCCTGGCCGCAACAGGTACTGGTCTCGACGCTCAGATGCGATCTCGCAATACGGGACGGATGCCCAATGCACGCGGCCGTGTTGAATATCGGTGATACGGAGCATTCGCGGACCGATAGGGCTCAACGACGCCTTTGCGGTCCACCCGTACTGAATAGTCGCAAGGTTTGATAGGGGCGCCCTCTCCGCATGCACGAGAGACCGGCGTGTTTCATCGGAAAGGCCCGCGATCCTCCCGCCAAGAGCAGAGCGGATCGCTGAGGCCTCAAAACGCTGCAATGCCACTCTGCCTCGACGGACTTCTTCAGCTCCGGATGAGATCCGATCAAGCTGATTGTCGATCAGGATGACCAAACGCTTCTGCTCATCCAGGGGTGGTATCGGCACCATGACACGACCTAGCTTCTTCCGTGTGATGCGCTTCCGAGTTGTCCCGGAAGCTTCTCGCTCTGCTTGATCCCTAACGACAGTGCTGTTGAGGGCGTGCATCACCCATCGTCTATCAACTCCGGCCTCGGCTGGAATGCGGAGAACGCTCACATCGACGGCTGTGATGGCTGGGTGGGGTAGATGGGGCAAAATGCAGGTCCGCGCAAGCGGCTCCGCCATGCGCGATATCAATAGATCACCCGCTTGGAGTTGCGTGCAGCCGATCTCGTCGAAACGTTGTTGTGAGATCCATTTGGACGACTTGTCGAGAAACGCACCGACACCGACGTCGCCGAGTTGAATGAGACGAACATCTGTACCGCTCTTGAGATCCTCAGACAGGATCCAGTCGCCGTCGGTGAAGACCCCACCTCCGTCAGCCAATGCTTCAACGGGCTTCCACGCCCACCCCTCCGGAAGCTCGGGCCGGTGCCCATCGCGGTCAGCCTCGTTCATACCGCCAGCTCCCGGTTCAGCTCGCCAAGGGCCCACGACCGAACAGATGATGGTCTGGGACGGTCGATCTGTGGATGCCAGGAGCCGCGTGTGAGCGGAGCAATAGCAGGGCTATTGCGAGCGAGCGGGTGGCTCCTGGCGCCGCGGAGCGGCCGTATCCAGGCCATTAGATTTTGGTCGTGGGCCCCAACCTCAGTCCTGGGGGTGGAGCTCGCCTGCGAGGTCGTTTTCGTGCATGCGGGAGCGCAGGCGCAGGACGGCTTTGGTGTGCAGCTGGCTGATCCGTGATTCGGTGACGCTGAGCACCTCGCCGATCTCTCGCAGCGTGAGGTTCTCGTAGTAGTACAGCGCGATCACGAGCTTCTCGCGCTCAGGCAGCCGCGCGATCGCATCCGCCACCCGATCCTTCAAATCCGTGGCGTCCATCGCCCTGGCCGGGTCAGGCGACCCCGGATCCTGCAACGTATCCAACAACGACACCTGATCCCCCGAGGCGTCAGACACAGACCACAACTCATCCAACGCCGCGATCGTCGAATTAGAAATCTGGACCAAAAACCCCAAGAACTCCTCGACCCCAACCCCCAACTCCACCGCCATCTCCTCATCAGACGGCGCCCGCTGAAGCCTGTGCTCAAGCTTCACGTTCGCCCGCTCAATCTCCCGCGCCCGCGCTCGCACCGACCGCGGCACCCAATCCAACGCCCGCAACTCATCAATAATCGCCCCCCGAATCCGCGGAATCGCATACGTCTCAAACTTGATCTCACGCTCAGGCTCAAAGCGCTCAATCGCCGAAATAAGGCCCCCCAACCCATACGAAATCAAATCCGCCTCCTCCACATGCGCCGGCAACCCCGCCCCCAACCGCCCCGCCACATACTTCACCAACGGCGCATACGCCACCACCAACCGCTCCCGCGCACGCCCATCCCCACCCACCCGAAACCGACGCCACAAATCACGCAACTCAACGGCCTTGACGTTCGTGTCCACAGCTCTACCTCGTAGCTCCCAGATCGTTCACGCGCGCGGATGGCTGCGGGCATAGGCCGACCGCAGGCGCACGGACTCGACCTGAGTGTAAACCTGCGTCGTGGACAGAGAGGCGTGTCCGAGCATTTCCTGAATCGCGCGCAGGTCCGCGCCCCCGTCGAGCAGGTGGGTCGCAAATGAGTGGCGCAGCCAATGCGGCGACACACCCGCCTGCACTGATGCCTGTCGCGTCCAGACGCGCAGGCGCCGGCGCACATCCGAGGTCGAGAGACGCCGGCCCGACTTGGACAGGAAGAGGGCCGGCTCCTCTGCGGCCGACCGGGCGCCGAGACCGGCCCGCGTGAGGCTCAGTGCGGGCCGACCGCGCGAGGCATAGGCCTCGAGGGCTCGAACGGCATGGTCACCGACCGGGACGAAGCGAGTCTTCGCGCCCTTGCCCTCGACGCGCACATGCTCATCGTCGAAGTCCACCGACCCGACGTCGAGGTTGACGATCTCCTCTGCTCGCAGCCCCGAGGCGTAGGCGAGCTCGAACAGGGCGCGGTCGCGCAGCTCGAGCGGCGTACTGGCGGGGATGCGGTCCAGCAGCGCGGCCACCTCGGAGGCCTTCAGCGTCCTCGGCAGGCGCGAGCCGCGCTTGGGGGCGCTGAGCAGCTCGGCCGGGTTGTGCTCGACTCGTTGGTGCTCGACCAGCGTCCGGAAGAATCCCCGCAGGGACGCGAGCTTGCGGGCAACCGTCGTCGGGGCGGCGCCCCGCTCGGAGAGCGAGGCGGCATAGCGGCGGAGGCTGCGCATGTCGACGCGCTCGGGGGTGAGCGCCCGCTCGGTCGCCCAGCGGGCGAACTGGCCGAGGTCAGCCCCGTAGGCGCGGCGCGTCTTCTCGGCCGAGCCTCGTCTTCGCAGGTCGCGGTCGAACATCCGCAGAGCCTCGCCCCACGCCTCGCTAGGCTCCTGCTCGATGGGCGCTTTCTTCATTCACACCGCCTCCGGTGAGGTGGCCACCGGACGCCAACTCCGGGCCGCCGGCGTGGCGGCGCAGGACGGAACGCTCGAGCTTCCCTGGTATCGGATCCGGGCGCCCAGCGACGCGTCGACCATGTGGTACGCGGTGCTGCGCAAGCGGACGCGGGGGATCTTCATCGGCGCGGTTGCCTTTCGCCACGGCGGCCAGTACCCCTCTCTGCTGGCCCGCGGCTGGGAAGACGTGGCGATCAAGGACATCGGGCGCTCGCTGCCCGCCAACCCCGTCGAGTCCGGCGACGGCGAGACCTAGTGGCTCGTTCTTACGGGAGGGAGCGCTAGATGACGTAGACCGGGTCGCCGACGGCGACGCGGGGAAACAGGTCCTCGACCTCGGAGACGTGCATGCGGATGCACCCGTGCGATGCGGCGGACCCGATGGACGCGTCGTCAGCTGTGCCGTGGATTCCGTCGCCGGGGTAGAAGCCGATCCAGCGCGACTTGATGGGGTTGTCGGGCGCGCCACCGGGGATCGTCTGGCCGGCGAGAGATCCGGCCCAGGACTCATTGGGCACGTTCCATGCGGGATCGATGGATTTGTCGGTGACGCTGTGCAGTCCCGCCGGGGACTCCAAGCCCGCCTGGCCGACCGCGATGCCGTAGCTCTTGTTCTCCTTCAGATGCTTGTAGAGCGTGAGCTTGAAGCTGGAGCGATTGATCACGATCACCGATGGATACCGGCTGGCGAGCTGCGCTGTCGTGACCTTTGGTCGGATACGCGCCACGACCGGTGTCAGAGCGCCCTGGTAGCGCTGGTTCTCCAAGTCGAACACGACCGCATTGCGCAGCTGCGCGGCATTGACCTTCAGGCCTTCACGTCCGGGCACCTTGGACAATCCGCCGTCCGAGTAACCCAGCGACGCGTCTCTGGCAGGGCGATCGATCTTGTCGGTCACCCGCTTGACGAAGCGCGTGACCGCGGGCCGCGAGTAAGAGATCTTCGGCGCGAGGTCCGCCTTCACCGTGCTGTTCTGGATCGAGCGCAAGGTACGCGTGAAGATCGAGCCCTCACGGCTGCGGCGCACGGCCTCGTCGACCGTTGACTGCACGTCGTAGCCCACGTTCGCGCTGCGGGGGCTGAGCTTGAAGCGCTGACCGGCCCGCCGCACGACGATGGGCTGGTTCAGGCGTGCGGTGAGCTCGTGGCGAGCCTTGTCCCGGGCGGCAGACGCGCTCATCCCGCCCACGTCGATGCCTGCGATCTTGACGCCCTGGGCGACCTGGTCGCGCCGACCGTGGTCGTAGAGGTACAGGCCGACGGCACCGATGACCAGCACGGCGACGACCGACCCGACGATGAGGAGAGAGCGTTCACGCATGCAAAATCAACCCGGGGAGCGATTGTAGACGCACGTTACCCGTACGGTAGCTCCTGAACGGGCCTTGCCGGTAGCTTATCAGGGCAAACATCCCGCAAATGCGCGGAATTGGCCCAACCTCAGGAAGCGGGCGAGCGCCTGGGCGCCAGAATGCGGTCGAGCGCGGCCAGCACCTGGGGTCGTGCCCCGCTCTGCGCCTCGTGTCGGCGCAGAGCGTCGAGGTCGGCTTGGGGCAGCGAGGGGAGCAGTCGGATGAGCTCGGAGGCGTCGAGGCTCTCGTACTCCTCGAGCGCGCCGGGCGCCACCGCCGGGTGCTCGTCGGGCTCGGGGGACGTCGGGGTCGAGGTCGGCTCGGGGGCTTTCGCAGGGTCCTGGGGCCCCTCGTCAAGCGCAGCCAGGGTCTTCTGGAGGTCGTGAACCTGGCGCGTGGACGGGCGCCAGCTCTTGCCGGCGCTCGCTCCCCTCCGGCGCACGCTCGAGCTCCAGCGCAGGAACTCCTCGACCTCGCGCTCGTAGTGGTAGGGCTCACGCGCTCCCTCCAGCAGGGGCGCTACGCGCTGGTACTCGCGCTGCTTGATGACGGTCTCGCGCGTCGTGTAGCGGTACCCGTACCCGGCGGCCTTGAGGCGGCGGTTGTCCAGGCCGCGTCCGTAGCGCAGCTGGCTGAGCATCTCCGCGGGGATGCGTACTCCCACGCGCTGCAGTGCATCGGTCAGCAGCTTCGTGCCCCACGGCGGCAGCAACGGGATCATCGGCTTGTCGAGCAGGTCGAGTACCTCGGAGAGCACGAGCACGCCATCGGCGGCCCCGTTGAACACGCCCGGAAGCTCGTTGCGCACCACGAATTCCAGCACCCCGACGATGTCGTCCTCGTGGATGAACTGATATCGCGGGTCAAAGCCGAGGATGGTCGGAACCGCGGGCCGCGCGAACAAGCGGTTGTGCGAGGTCTTCACCCCGGCCCCCAGTGCGTTGGCGAAGCGCACGACGGTCACGGTCACGTCGCGGTTGCGCCGGGAGAACTCATGCACTGCGCCCTCGGCCTCGACGATGTCGCGCTCGATCGGCGTCTGGGGCGGATGGGGGCGCTCCATCGCCTCGGTGAAGAACGCCGGGTCGTCACGCTCGCAGCCGTAGTAGTGGCCGGAGGACTTGAAGATCACCTTGCGCACCGTCGAGTCCTCGCCCCCGCACGCGCTGAGGATGTTCATCGTCCCAAGCACGTTGTTCTCGTGGGCCTCCCGCGGGGAGGTCCATGTCGAGTCCACCACCAGCCGAGTGTCGATGACGGTGTCGATCTCCGCGGCCTGCACGATGCGGCGGATGAGCGCGTGCTGGGTTCCCACGCGAACGAACTCGGTGCGCTCGAGCTCGACCCGCGGGTCCTCGGAGTCCACGCCGATGACCACCTCCACCTCGGGGTCCTGCTCGAGTGCTTCGGCCAGCCGCCCGCCCCAGTAGGTGGACAAGCCGGTGACGAGGACGCGGCGCGAGCGCATCAGCCCAGCCAGACGCTGCGTCGGGTGGCGACCATGTCGAGCAGCTCCTCCTGGATGCGGGCGCGTACCTCGGCCGCCACCGTCTGCACGAGGCCCTTGTCCTGCCAGGGCTCAGCGCCCCACTGATCGGTGGGGATGGGCTCGAGGAAGCGGATGCGGAACTTCGCCGGGAGGAACCCCAGCATGCCCAGCGGCCCGAGATGCGGAAAGGTGGGCGTGATCGGAAAGTAGATGAGTCCTGTGAGCTTCTGCATGAGGGGCAGGTGCGCGAAGATCGGTGCCGCCTCCTCGGCGCCGACCATGGCGATCGGCACGATCGGCGCCTTGGCGCGCATGGCCGCCGCGACGAACCCGCCGCGACCGAAGCGCTGGAGGCGGTAGCGGTCGCGGTAGAGCTTCCGCGTTCCCTTGACGCCCTCGGGCATGACCTGCACCAGCGCGCCCTCGTCGTGGAGCAGGCGGTGGACGTTGGCTGGATGGGCGGGCACGGCGCCGATCTTGGGCAGCAGCATGGCGAACCCGGGATAGCCCTTGAAGAAGTGCTCCACCGTGAGGTGGACCGGGCGGGGGTTGGGGTGCTCCTCCTTGATGGCCTTGGCGATCATCGGGGCATCGGGTGGGAGCGCCCCAGCGTGGTTTGACACGAGCAGCGCGCCGCCGCTCGAGGGGACGTGCTCGATGCCCTCGACCGCGACCCGGAACCAGTAGTGGTAGAAGAAGTCGATGAGCGCGCGGTCGAGCGCGGCCTCAACGCGCTCGGAACGCCCCCAGTCGTTGATGCGGCGGTCGGGCTCGATACCGGGCATCTGCTCGCGCAGGTCCTGCTCGCGCCGAGCCGGGAGGCCGGCGGGCTCGGAGACGGGCATCGCGGTGACCTCCGGGGCTTCGGTCGTGGTGGTGTCGCTGGGGGGTTCGGTCATGCGCGCTGGCCTGGGGGCGCATTGTGCCTGATCTACGCGCCCGCACCGCAGCGGTGCAACGGCGCTAGGTTGCGTTTCGTGGGGAGCCGCGCTGCATCCATCCAGGCTCGCGTCGCTGGCACGCCCGACCTCGATCGCTACGGGCCGCCCGATCGGTCCGCGTGGCAGGACATCGACTGGCGCGAGCACCAGCGCTGGATGACCGTCAACGGTCGCCACCTCAACCTCGTCGAGCTGGGCGAAGGCCCGGCGATGATCTTCGTCCACGGTCACTCGGGATCGTGGACGAACTGGTTGGAGAACCTTCCCCACTTCGCGCAGCGACACCGCGTGGTCGCCTTCGACCTGCCGGGATTCGGCAACTCCGAGATGCCCGCTGAGGGCGTGTCGATCGAGAACTACGGGCGCACGGTCGATGCCGTGATGGGAGAGCTCGGGCTCGAGCACGCGGCGATCGTGGGCAACTCGATGGGGGGCTTCGTGGGCGCCGAGCTGGCCCTGAAGTTCCCCGAGCGGGTGCAGCGCCTGGTCCTGGTTTCGGCGGCGGGCCTCGCGACGAAGTACATCGGGCTGTCAGCCGAGCTCCTCCGCCGCCGCTCGGTCGCCGCCTTCGCCCGAGCGGTCAACACCTACGCCGGGTTCCCCGAAGCTCGCGCCAGCACGCTGATGCGCCGGCCGCGCCTACGCCGCGCGTTGCTGCGCATGGTGGCCCACCATCCCGAGCGCCTTCCCGTGCCGATCAGCGTGGAGCTGATTCGCGGCACCGGCAAGCCCGCGGCCGCCGATGCGTTGGACGCGCTGCTTGCCTACGACTATCGCGATCGCCTCGAGGACATCCGCTGCCCCACGCTGATCGTCTGGGGCGAGGACGACCGCACCGTCCCGGTGGAGTCCGCCGACGAGTACGAGCGCCTCATCTCCGGCTCGCGCAGAGTCGTCCTGCTCGACACCGGTCACGTGCCGATGGTCGAGCGCCCGGTGCGCTTCAACGCCCTCGTGGACGAGTTCCTGGCCGAGGAGCCCTGAGCCGCGGCGGGCGCCTCAACCGCAGACCGCCCCCTCCGAGGCCGACGACACCAGCCGCGCGTACTTGGCCATCACGCCGGTGGCGTACGCCGCCGGCGGAGGCTCGTATGCGCGCACGCGCTCGGCGATGTCGGCGTCATCGAGGGCGACGTCCAGGCGCCGACCCGCCACGTCGATGCTCACCTCGTCGCCGTCGCGCACTGCGGCGATCGGGCCGCCGCGGAACGCCTCCGGTGCGACATGCCCCGCCATGAGCCCGTGCGTGGCCCCGGAGAACCGGCCGTCGGTGATCAGGGCCACCTCCTCGCCCAGACCCTCCCCCACCAGCGCCGCCGTGACGGCGAGCATCTCGCGCATGCCGGGCCCGCCGGCCGGGCCCTCGTTGCGAATGACCACGACGTCGCCGGCCTGGATCGACTTGCGCGTGACCGCGGCCATGGCCTCCTCCTCTGACTCGAACACGCGGGCCGGTCCGGTGTGGCGGCGGCGCTCGTGACCCGCCAGCTTGACCACGCAGCCGGCGGGCGCGAGGTTGCCGCGCAAGATCGCCAACCCTCCGGTGGCCTGTATTGGGTCGGACAGGGGGCGGACCACGTCCTGGCCCTCGCGCTCGCTTGCCTCGCGGGCGTGCTCACCGATCGTGCGCCCGCTGACCGTGGGAGCGTCGGCGTGCAGGAGGCCGGCCTCGAGCAGGCGCTGGGCGACGAGCGCGATCCCGCCCGCGGCGTGGAGGTCGACGGCCACGTAGTCGCCGCCCGGCTTGAGCGAGCACAGCAACGGCGTGCGTGCGCTGATGCGGTCGAAGTCGTCAATGTCGAGCGCCACTCCCGCCTCGCGAGCCACGGCGAGCAGGTGCAGCACGCCGTTCGTCGAGCCGCCGCTGGCGGCGATGGCGGCGATCGCGTTCTCGAGGCTCGCCCGCGTGATGACGTCGCTGGGGCGCTGGCCCCGCGCGAGCACGTCGAGTACGAGCCGGCCGGCCTCATAGGCGACCTCCCCCTTGCTGCCGTCCATCGCCGGCACCATGGCGGCGCCGGGCGGGGAGATGCCCAGCACCTCGAAGGCCATGGCCATGGTGTTGGCGGTGAACTGGCCTCCACACGCCCCCGAGCCCGGCGAAGCCGCTTCTTCGAGCTCGAGGAGCTCCTCGTCGGTGACGCTCCCCGCCGCGTGGGCCCCGACCGCCTCGAAGACGTCCTGGATGGTCACGTCGCGATCGTGGAAGCGCCCCGGGGCGATCGAGCCCCCGTAGAGCATCAGCGAGGGGACGTCGAGGCGCGCGAGCGCCATCACGGTCCCGGGAATCGTCTTGTCACAGCCGCTCAAAGCGACGACGGCGTCGAACCGGTGGCCGCGCCCCACGAGCTCGATGCTGTCGGCGATCGCCTCGCGGGAGACCAGCGAGGTCTTCATGCCCTCCGTCCCCATGGTGATGCCGTCGGAGATCGCGATGGTGTTGAACTCCATCGGCGTGCCGCCCGCGGCGCGAATGCCCTCCTTGACCTTGGCGGCCAGCGCGCGCAGATGGAAGTTGCAGGGCATCGTCTCGATCCACGTGGACGCCACGCCGACGATCGGCTTGGCCAAGGCCTCGTCGTCGAAGCCGATGCCCTTGAGATAGGCCCGGGCGGGGGCGCGCTCTGGCCCCTCGGTCAGGGCGCGGCTGCGGTGCTTGAGATCGAAGCCGTTTGCACCGGCGGGCCCGGCCCAGCTCACGGAGCGGGGACGCTGCCGTCCCGCGCGGGCCCGCGACGCTCTCGCCGGGCGCGCTCGCGCTCCCATTCGCCCAGCCGCCACAGGTCGCGCCGCACCTGACGCGGGTCGACCTGCCGACCGGGCATGTGCATGTTGGCGCTCGCCACGAGCCGCCGCTCATCGCCGGTCAGGGCCATCCACTTGGCCAGCACGTCGTCTGACTCGGGCAGCAGGGCGCTTCCATAGGGCCGGGTCTCGTCGGGGAACTCCACGCAGTACTCGTTGAGCAGCTCACGGGTCTGGGGCAGGTAGGCGACGATCGGCTTGTGGGGATAGATGAGGTACGCGTAGAGGGCGCCCCCGGTGCCCGGACCTTCGGCCTGGGCGCCCCACACGCGGAGGAATCCGAGATCGCGGTACATGGCCCAGTCCTCATCGTTCACGCACGAGCGCAGCAGCACGCGGGCCCGCTGCTCGGCGCGCCGCTCACGACCGGGGTCGAAGCCCTCTCCCGTCACGCGGCGGCGGTTCGCACGGCGCCGCGCGAGGCCCTGAGACAGCCGGGGCACCGCGACCTCCCACAGCAGCGCCACGATCACGATTAGGGTGGCGCAGAGGGCGAGCAGCACGTCAGTGGTTCTTCCCGTGAGTCCGTGCGCCCTTGGGCGAGACCCGGGGCCCGCCAGGCAAGGACGCAGGATCGAAGGAATACCAGAGGTATTTCAAGATCCGAGGACGCAGCATGGCGGCCATCCGGGGCCGTCCAAGGGTGTGCGGATTTGCGGGAGGGACCACTTGTCAGCGAGCTCCGCCCGCCGCGCGCGGGAAGAAGATGACCCGCTCCGCGTCGCGCGGCACGTCTGTAAAGGCCTTTACGATCTCCGCCTCCCGGCGGCCGTGTCGATCGACCGTGGGCACGGCGGCCCACATCCCCTGCTCGAGCTGGCGGCGAAACTCCTCGACGAGGGCCCGTTCCTCCGCGGAGACCTCGACGTCGCCTTCGGCGAGGAGCACCTCGCCATGTCCGGGCTTCATCCGCAGGAACCTCATCGAGGATCGATTATGCCAGAGGGCGCATGGCCCCGACGTCCATCACCGCGACCGGCCCGGCTCCGCCGCCCAGCTCCCGCAG
>JBBSIW010000038.1:0-11411 GCA_038231895.1 Solirubrobacterales bacterium
AGCTGAAAGGTGACCAGCGTCAGACAGTCCGCCCCGCGGGACGGAACAGTCATGGCGTCTGAAAGCAGGTGATCGAGCACCTGGTCAGATCCACCTCCTCTTCGCCAGAAGCAGGACACTGTTCCGGCAGGCATCCATGGGACCGGTGAGCAGACGGCGTTGCGCTCCTCGCACTCGCTCCCGCCCAAATGCGAGCGCCCGAATGCCGGGCCATGTCGCTCCTGCCTAGGACGAAGAGGAGGAGCGGTGGCCGCAAGCGCGCTCGCTACCGCGTCCCGGTGGAATGCAGTAGTCATTACCGATAGCAGGGCGAAGGTTCGCGAGATCTCCCCCGGCTCCAGAGGCGAGCATGATCGGCCAGTCTTACGCTCCGGACGAAAGCGGCTTTGACAGCGCCTGCGCCGGGACCAGGAGGCCGGCGCACGAGGATGTAAGCCCGCCTGATCCCGCACCGCGACGGCCGGCGAATGACCTCTGGCCCTCACCCCGCCTGGTTCCCCGCCGCAATCCGCCGCAGGTCCACCGTCCGATCGAAGACCTCCCCATCCACGCCATGCTCAAGCGCAACATCGCGCAGCGGTCGTCCCGAAGCCGCGGCGGCCTGCACGATCTCGGTCCCCTTGTCGTAGCCGATCACGGGGTTCAGCGCTGTGGCGACCGCGAGGGTCAGCTCCGCTGAGCGCTGGCAGCCCTCGAGGTTGGCCTCGATGCCCTCGACGCACTTCTCGGCGAACAGGTTGCACTTGGCGGTGAGCAGCCCGATGGACTCGAGCAGGTTGCGGGCGATCAACGGCACGCGGACGTTGAGCTCGAAGTTGCCCTCCAGGCCGGCCACGGTGATCGCGGTGTCGTTGCCGATCACCTGCGCCGCCACCTGCATGACGACCTCGGGGATGACCGGATTGACCTTCCCCGGCATGATCGAGGAGCCCTTCTGCAGCTCGGGCAGCAGCAGCTCGCCGAAGCCTGCACGCGGTCCGGAGCCCATCATGGCCAGGTCGTTGGCGATCTTGGTCACCGACACCGCGATCACCTTGAGCGCGCCGGAGAGCTCGACCAGCGCGTCGCGGTTGCCCTGGGCCTCGAAGGGGTCTTCGGGACCGACGATCTCCAGCCCGGTCTGCTCACAGAGCAGTCGCCGCACGCGCTGCGCGAACTCGGGGTGCGTGTTGAGCCCCGTCCCCGTCGCCGTCCCTCCGAGCGGGATCTGGGCCACCTGCGGGAGCGCGTTGCGGACGCGTCGGGCGCCGAGGCGCATCTGCGCCGCATAGCCGCCGAACTCCTGGCCGAGGGTCACCGGCACGGCGTCCATGAGGTGGGTGCGCCCCGCCTTCACGACGTCCTTGAACTCCTCGGCCTTGGCAGCGAAGGCCCGCTCGAGGCGCTCGATCGCGGGCAGCAGCTTGTTCGTCGCCTCGTCCAGCGCGGCGAGGTGGACGGCTGAGGGGAACACGTCGTTTGACGACTGCCCCATGTTCACGTGGTCGTTGGCATGGGCACCCTCGCCGGCCAGCCTGGCGATGACCTCGTTGGCGTTCGTGTTCGACGAAGTGCCCGACCCGGTCTGAAACGCGTCTACGGGAAACTGCTCGTCGTAGCGACCCGCGGCCACGTCGTCGCCGGCGGCAGCTATGCGCTCCGCCACGGCGCCGTCGAGCAGGCCCAGCTCGGCGTTCACCCGCGCCGCAGCCGCCTTGATCCGGCCCAGCCAGTGGATGACCTCGGCATGGACCGGGTCGCCCGAGACGGGAAAGTTCTCGATCGCCTTGGTGGTCTCCGCTCCCCAGAGCTGTTGCGCTTCCTCGTGCACTGCCATTGCGCCGTCTCCACTTCGGTTGTGATTTGGTCGCTAGTTCACCACGCTCAGCCGCAGAACGCAGCCAGCTCGCGGGCGAGGCCGACCGGGTCGTCGTAGGCCATCAAGAAGCCGGTGCCTGGGAGTACGCGCAGCTGGCCCTGGGGCAGCCGGGGCAGCGCCTCTTCGGCGATGCTCAGCGGATGGCGTCGGTCCTCGTCGGCCCACAGCAGCAGCGTGGGCATGTCCAGCGCGGCGTAGGCGTCGATGAGCTCGGTCTGGGCCTGGACGGGCCAACGGCGCGCCGCCTTCGCCCATGACCGCGCGCGGTTTCCGTTGCCGCCGACGTCTGCGAAGGCGTGGCGCACGAGATCGCCGGCTGCGGGGTTACCCCGCGCCGACAGACGGGCGCCGAAACGCGGCCGGTAGACCAGGCGTGCGCCGTGGGCGACGACGCGATCCAGGCCAGGGGCGGCGCCGAGCTGCGTGGCGGCTCGCCACGCCCGCACCCGCCCCGCGTGCGTGGGCGCCGCATGCAGGCGGCTGGGCATGAGGACCATCCGGGTCGGCGTCAGGCGACCGGTCGTGGCGGCGCGGAGGAGGAGCATCGCCCCGGCGTCGTGGCCGGCCACCAGTGGCCGGGGGCCGAGCGTGTCGCGGCAGAATCCGGCGATCACGTCGGCCATCCAATCGGGTGAGTAGGAGTGGCGGGGCCGGTCCTCCGAGTCGCCGTGGAGCGGCAGGTCGGGCAGGAAGAGGCGGAAGCGCTCGGACAGGGTCTCGACGATCGGCTCCCACTCCCGGTGCGAGAATGCCGCCGAGTGCAGTAGTGCCAGCGGCGGTCCGGTGCCCGCCTCGCGATAGGCGATGCGCGCCCCGTCGGGATGGTGATAGAGGCGCAGCTTCATCCCAGGCGCTCCCCCGCGGCGAGACCCCGCTCAAACGCTGCGCGGTGGGGCGCCGGTGGCCCGTCGAGGCCGGCCGACTGCTCGATTCGCCGCACCAGCTCCGTGCCGACCCCGTTGGTGGTGCTGCCGCCGCGGCGCGCGGCGGCGATGAGGTACCCCAGGCGCACCGCGGCCGCATCGCTGCGGCGGGCCTCGAGGGCGAGCGTGTCGGCGGCCTGGGTGAAGATCACGCCCACTCGCTGGAGGTCGGCGTCGCGCCGGGCGCGCTCGAAGCAGGTGGAGAGCGCTGTGCCGTCGTCGAGCCGCACCGCCTGCGGAGCCGCGCGCAGCGCGGCGGCCACCGTTTGCGCCCCGGCGACGCAGGACGCCGGGGGAGTGGAGTCGCGGGCGCCGCAGCCGGGGGCGATTACGGCGATCACAACCAGCACGGAGATGCACCCTCGACCCATCCAGGCGCATCGTAGAGTGGACCGATCCTTCGTCGCTCGCCTCATGATCGCCAGATCATGCGCCTTGCGCTGCCGGCGCTCGGCGCACTGGCCGCAGAGCCGCTCTACCTCCTGGCCGACACTGCGATCGTCGGGCATCTCGGCACCAGGCAGCTCGCGGCTCTCGCTCTGGCGGCCACCCTGCTCACGGCCGCGACGACGCTGTGCAACTTCCTCACCTACGCCACCACCGCCCAGGTCGCCCGCTACCACGGTGCCGGCGACGCGACGACGGCGGGTGCGCTCGGCGCGCAGTCCCTGTGGCTGGCGCTGGCGATCGGGGGTCTGCTCGTCGCCGGGATGCTGGCGCTCGCCGATCCCGCGGTCGCCCTGCTGGGCGGCCACGGTCGGGTGGGCGGCCTCGCCGCCTCCTATCTGCAGGTGTCCGCGCTCGGCCTCCCGTTCGCCCTGATCGCGCTCGCCGGACAGGGCTACCTGCGCGGCGCCGCGGACCTGCGCACGCCGCTGGTGATCCTGATCGCGGCCAACGCCGTCAACGTCGTTCTCGAGCTCGTCTTCGTCTACGGCTTTCGGTGGGGCCTTGCCGGCTCCGCCTGGGGCACGGTGATCGCGCAGGCGGGAATGGGGCTGGCCTTCGTGCGCTGCCTGCTCGCCGCGCCCGCCAGCCGCCGTTGGCCAAGCGTCGCGCTCATGCGTCCCCTCACGCGGATTGGCGGCCACATCTTCATGCGAACGGGGTCGCTGCTGGCCTCGTTCATCGTGGCCGGCGCGGTGCTTGCGCGCGTCGGCAACGCCTCGCTCGCGGCGCACCAGATTGCCATGCAGCTGTTCATCTTCCTCGCTCTGGTGCTCGACGCCATCGCGATCGCCGCACAGGTGACGATCGGACGTACCCTGGGCGCGGGTGACGCCGACGGTGCGGTGGCCGCGGCCCGCCGGATGATCATGTGGTCACTGGTCGTCGGCGTCGGATTTGCGCTCGTGCTGCTGGCGCTGATCGGCGTGCTGCCGCGGGTCTTCAGCGACGACCGCGCAGTGATCGGCCGCGCACGCGAGGTCTGGCCGCTGTTCGCCCTCATGCAGCCGATCGGGGGCATCGTGTTCGCGCTCGACGGCATCCTCATCGGGGCCGGGGACGCACGCTTCCTGGCGTGGTCGATGCTCGCCGCCTCGGCGCTGGTCTTCGTTCCGATCGCCCTGGCCTCGCTTGCCTTCGGATGGGGCATCGTCGGCGTGTGGTGCGGGCTGGTGGCGCTGATGGCGGCGCGGCTGGCTACCTGCGGCCAGCGCTTCCTGGGTCGGAGGTGGGTTCGTGCCGGCCTGCCGGGCCGGTCGGGCGACGTGCCCGCCGTCGCGTGAGGTCACCGGCGCGGCATTGGACGAACATCGTGCAAACCGAGCAAACGCTCACGCACTGGCGTGAAATGCCGTCAACCACTCATATGTCTACCGATACCACCACGATCAGTCGCCTCGGCCTCTCCACGTCGCAGGCTGCCCGCGAGCTGGGCGTTTCGCTCGGCACCGTGCGCCGCTGGGCCGACCTGGGATACCTGCGCGCCTACCGCACCCCCGGCGGTCAGCGACGCTTCAGCGCAGAGCAGATCGACAGCTTCGTTCGCTCGCTCGAGCAGCGTCAGCGCGCGTAGGCGGTCGCTTCGCAGGCGAACCGATCCGGCGGCCCCCCGCTACGCATCCGCTACCGTGAACGCGATGGAGCCGTTGGTTTGGGATCGCCGCCCGGATGGTCTCCGTGCGCCGGCTCTCATCTGTGCCTTCAAGGGCTGGAACGATGCCTCGGATGCGGCATCTACCGCCCTGACCTTCATCGGGTCCGCACTCGGCGCGCAGCGGTTCGCCAGCATCGACTCGGAGGAGTTCTTCGACTTCCAGAGCACGCGGCCGCACATCCGTCTCACCGAGGGACGCTCACGGGAGATCACCTGGCCGGAGGTCGAGTTCTACGAGGCGCGCGTGCCGCGCGCGCCGCGCGACCTGATCCTGCTCGCCGGTCAGGAGCCCTCGATGCGCTGGCGGACGTTCTGCCAGCACGTGGTGGACCTCGCCGAGGCCACCGGCGCCCAGCTCGTCGTCACGCTGGGAGCCCTGATGGCCGACGTTCCCCATTCGCGGCCGGTGGGAGTCACCGGGCTTGCATCCGACGACGCGCTGGTGGAGCGGCTCGGCCTCGCCGCCGCCACGTATGAGGGCCCCACCGGCATCGTCGGCGTGCTGCACGCCGCCTGCGCCGCCGCCGGCCTGCCCTCGGCCAGCCTGTGGGCCACCGTGCCCCACTACATAGCGGCCGCTCCCAACCCCAAGGCCGCCCTGGCCCTGGTCCGCAAGCTCGAGGGTCTCGTGGGCGTCTCCGTGGATGCCTCCGAGCTGGAGGGCAGCGCCGCCGAGTACGAGCGCCAGGTCAACCTCGCGGTCCAGAGCGACCCCGAGGTGCAGGCGTTCGTCGAGCGTCTCGAGCACGCAGCCGCCGATGAGGACTTCACCCCCGACCCCGCCAACGTTCCCTCCGGGGACACCATCGCCCGCGACTTCCAGCGTTTCCTTCGCCAGCGGGGTCCCGAAGCGCAAGGCTGAGGACCCAAGGCCTCCTACTTCTCCGCCGCGGGGCAGATGATGCGAAAGTCGCAGGTCGAGCACGCGGCATAGGAGGGGGTCGGCTCGAAGCCCTGAGCCAGGATGCCCTCGGCGACCTCGAGCACGGTCTCGGTGATCCAGTCGCGATCGATCTCCTCGCGCGCCACCGGGACCTTGGTGTCGTCGAGGACGTAGTAGTAGGCCTGCTGTGCGGCCTCGAGCTGCCACGCCTCGCGGGCGCCGACCGCGTAGAGGGAGAGCTGCACGTCATCCTTGAGCTGCGTCGGCGTCTTGGGGCGGCCGGTCTTGTAGTCGATCAGCTCATAGCCGCCGTCGGGCAGGCGGTCGACGCGGTCGACGCGGCCCCGCAGCAGATGGGCGCCGAGCTTGAAGGAGAACGACCGCTCGAACCACATCGGGTTGGCGGTGTCCTCCTGGAAGCGCTCGTGGTAGCGGCTCAGCGCCGCGGTGGCCTTGCCCCGGAGCTGACGCTCCTCCTCGGTGTCACGGAACCCCCCGCGGCGCCATCCGGCGTGGAGCAGCCCGAGCATGTCGGCCAGCGTCTGCGGCCCGCCGGCGCCGTGGAAGCGTTCGAGCACCTGGTGGACGAGGATCCCGAAGCGCTGGTTGATGGTCGGCTCCTGCGGGATGCGAAAGACGCGCGCGAACTTGTAGCGAAGCGGGCAGATCCGGTAGGTCTCCACGTCGCTGGCCGAGAGCACGAGGCCATCGCCGCGCCGGGGCAGAAAGGCCTCGAGCGAGGGCTCCTCGCGCGCCGCCACGATCTTGGCCCGGCGACGCTCGGAGCGCTCGGCGTCGAGCACGTAGTCATCGAGCCTCGAGGTTTGAAAGATCTCCCGCTGCTCGGCGGTGACCGCGCGCGCCAGGCGCACGTTGAGCTCGGGCAGCGCCTCATCCACCGACTGACCGGCCGGCCGCTCGATGAGCGCCGCGAGCTTGATGAGCTCGAGGTAGCGGACCACTGCGTGGGAGACGTCAAGGTCGGTGTCGAAGCGCAGCTCGCCCAGGCGGCTGCCCGCCCGCGAGACCGTCTCCAGCAGCTCTTCGCGGAGCATGCGAAACGTTGCGTGCAGCGTCTCCGCCGGGCCGAACAGCTCTTCCTCGCGAGCCTCCCACTCGCCGCCCGCGGCGGCCAGCGCTTCCTCTATGAACGGCGAAGGGGGCTGGTTGGCGCCGCGGTCGGAGCGCTCGGCGTAGGCCAGGACGAGGCGCGTGCGCGCGCGCGTCATGGCCACGTGCAGGAGCCGGCGCATCTCGCCGTCGTGCGCGGCGCGCGAGTCGGGAGGGACGGTCTCCTCGAGCAGCGCGTCGGGGATCGGTTCGAGCCCCCGACGACGCGTGCCCGGCATTCGCGCCGAATGCAGGCCCAGCACGTAGACGTGGTCGAACTCCTCGCCCTTGGCGGCGTGCATGGTCATGATCTGGACCGCGCGCGGATCGGGCGGCCCCGATGCCTCTTCCTCACGCAGGCCCGCCTCGGCGACAGCGGCGATGTAGTGCGCGAACTCCCGCGGCGTGGCCTGCGGGGCTCGGCGACCGTAGGCCAGCGCCAGCTCGCCGAAGCGCGCGAGGTTGACGAGCCGCTCGACCACCTCTGACTGGGCGGCGAAGAGCTGCTGGCGGCGAAGCCCCAGCCGCTCGATCAGTCGATGCACGAACAGGTCGGGTCGGGTCGTCTCGAGCGCCGCCGAGAGCGAGCGGTAGAGCTTGAGGAAGCCGAGGATGCGGTCACGCGCCTCGGGGGGGATCTGCGGAGACTCGGTGGCGGCGGCCAGCGCCGAGACCATGTCGAGCTTTCGCCGCCGCGCGATCTGGATGCAGCGCGCCAGGTCGATCGATCGCAGCTCCACCGGCGGCCGGGCCAGCGCGCGAACCACCGCGCCAGCGTCCCCGGGGTCGGCGAGCAGTCGCAGCCAGGCCAAGACGTCGCGGATCTCGGCACGCTGGAAGAACGCCGCGGCACCGACCAGGCGGTGGGGCACCGCCCGCTCCTCCAGCGCCACCGCCACGGCCTGGCCCTCGCCGCGGACCGAGCGCACGAGCACGCAGATCGAGTCCGGGGCGGCGTCGCCGCGCGCCAGCGTGGCCTCGATCTCGCCGGCCACGCTCTGTGCCTGGGCGCGTTCGTTGAGGCAGCGCCAGAAGCGCACCTCGCCGCCCGGGTCGCCGTGCAGCGCCTTGTCGATCCGCTCCGAGTTTGGCTCCACCACCGCTCGCGCCGCGTCCAGCACCACCTGGGGGCAGCGAAAGCAGCGCTCCAGACGCACGAGGCGAAAGCCCTGCCGCGCCTGGTGGGCGGCCTGGAAGTCGCGCAGGTTCTTCGTCGAGGCCCCGCGAAAGCGGTAGATCGCCTGGTCGTCATCGCCGACCACGGTGAGGTTCCCCGAGCCGGTCAACAGCTCGATCAGCCTGCTCTGGGCGTAGTTGCAGTCCTGGTACTCGTCGACGAGCACGTGCCCGAAGCCGGCGCTGACGCGCTCGCGAACCATCGACTGCTCGCTCAGCAGCCTCCGTGCGCGCAGCAGCAGGTCGCCGAAGTCCAGCGTCCCCGATTCGGCCAGCAGGCGGTCGTGCGCACGGTAGACGGCCGCGAATTCGCGCTCGCGAGCGCCGATATCGTCATCGCCCAGCTGCTCGGCCCAGACCGCGTATCGCTCGGCGGTGATCAGCTCGTCCTTGAGCCGGTCGATGCGCTCGATGAGCGATCCCAGCAGCGCCGCCGGTCTCCCCTGGAAGTCATGCCGGCGCAGAGGCAGCTCGTCCATCCGCCCCAGGAGCAGGGCCAGCCGATCGGCCGGGGTCACCGGCGCGGCAAACGGATCCAACCCGGCGGCCAGCGCCTCGTCTCGCAGCAGCCGCGCGGCAAAGGCATGCACCGTGCCCACCGCCAGCTCCTCGTAGGCGCCCGCGAGCGTTGCCTCCAAGCGCGCCCGCAGCTCGTCGGCGGCGGCGGTGGAGAAGGTCAGGGCGAGAATCCGCTCGGGCGCCGTGCCCTGCTCGACGAGCCAGGAGAACCGAGCCACCAGCGTGCGGGTTTTCCCCGTGCCGGCGCCGGCGAGGATGAGCAGCGGACCGCCCTGGTGGGTGACGGCCTCGCGCTGCGCATCGGTCAGGCCGGCCGGCTCGCTGGGCACGGCCCTAGGATATGCCTCACATGGAGCCCTCCCCGACCGCCGGCGCCGCCGCGGACACTGGCGATCACGCCGACTGGCTCGCGGCGTGTCGGCGAGCCACCAAGGCGCTGCGCGAGATGATGGCCGGCCACCCGACGACCGTGGAACGTGCGGTGGAGACGGGCCGCGGCGAAGGCGGTGACGAGGCCCTGGTGATCGATCGCGCCGCGGAGGACGCGGTGTTCGCCGAGCTCGACGGGCTCTACGCGGGCGGCCGGCGCTTCACCGCCGTCGCGGAGGAACGCGGCACGGTGGACTATGGAAGCCCCGACGTGCAGGTGATCATCGACCCCATCGACGGATCGATGAACGCCAAGCGCGGGCTGTCGCACTACTCGCTCTCGATCGCAGTCGCCGAGGGCGCGACGATGGCGGATGTCGTGTTCGGCTACGTCCACGACTTCGGCCCCGACGAGGAATGGGCTGCCTCGCGCGGCGAGGGCGCTCGCCTCAACGAAGCGCCCATCGACACCGCGCCGAGGGAGCGACGCTTCGGCGAGAACGACACGATCGAGGTGCTGGGCATCGAATCCGCCGACCCACGCTGGGTGGCCGACGCCGCCGAGGACTTGCGTGTCAGCGCCCACCGGATCCGGGCCATCGGCTCGATCGCCATCTCACTCTGCCAGGTGGCCGACGCACGCTTCGACGGAATGGTCACGCTGCGCCGGTGCCGGGCGGTCGACGCGGCTGCGGCGCAGCTGATCGTGCGCGAAGCCGGCGGCTTCGTGGCCTTCACCGCCTGCGAGGACCCGCTAGGGGCTCCCCTCGACGTCCTGCCCCACTCCCCAGTGATCGCCGCCCGAACCCAGCGCGCTCTCGACGAGCTGCGGGAGCTGCCGCGAGTCTGAACGCCCTGCGGCGCGGGCCGGCGCGGCCGCTACGTCATGATGAGGGCATGATCGATTGGAGGCTGGCTCAGCAGCTGGCGACCTTCGTGGCCGGCGAGGGCAACGGGTCGAAGGCGGGGGCGGGCGACCCCGCGGGGTCCTTTTCGGCCCTGCCCGAGATCGCCGCCCGCAGCGAGCTCGTCGTCGGCGATTACACGGGCCTGCGCACCGCGGCGGGTCTGCCGGCGGCGGAGGCGGTGAGCCGTACCGGCTGGATCGAGGCGAACGTACGCAGCCTCCCGGCCATGCTCGAGCCCCTCACCGACCGCGTAGGGGAGCGGCTGGGCCCGCTTGCGCCCACGCTGCGAAGCGCGACGGGCGCCGTACTCGCGGTTGAGGTGGGCGTCCTGTTCGGATACATGGCCCGGCACGTGCTGGGCCAGTACGAGCTTGTCCTGCTCGACCCCGACGCTCCCGCCCGACTGCTCTTCGTGGCGCCAAATCTCGAGGACGCGGCGCGGGCCTTCGAGGCTGATCGCGACGAGCTGCTCACCTGGGTTGCGCTGCACGAGATCACGCATGCGCTCCAGTTCGGCGGAGTGCCCTGGCTGCGCGACCACCTCGCCGGCCTGGTGCGGGAGCTCATCGGCTCGGTCGAGGTGTCGGTCGACGCCGCCCGTCTCCTGCGGCTGCCCAGCGCGCAAAGCCTGCGCGCTCTCGTCGAGGCGGTGCGCTCGGGGGATCTGCTGACGCTCGTCACGCGCCCCGAGCAGCGGGAGCTGATCGATCGCATCCAGGCGACGATGTCGGTGCTGGAGGGCTACGCCGAGCACGTGATGGATGCCGTCGGGGCGACCGTGTTGACGTCGCTGCCGGCGCTTCGGGCGGCGATGCAGCGGCGGCGCGAGTCGCGCTCGGGCATCGCCCGTGTGCTCGCCCGGCTCCTGGGCATCGAGCTCAAGATGCGCCAGTACGAAAACGGGAAGCGCTTCTGCGACGCGGTGGTCGAGCAGGCCGGCATCGGCGCGCTGAATCGGGTCTGGCAAGCGCCGGAGATGCTTCCCACGCCCGATGAGCTGGCCGCCCCGGACGCGTGGATCGAACGAACACGCGTTCTTGTTGTTACAAAGTCGTAACCAGCGACGCCAGGTTTGTAGCCAAGATTCGCGCTACCCTGTAACAAGCTAGCCGCGGCGGTTTACAAACAAGTGTTCGGTCGCTATGTTCGCCGGACGTTGGATGACCCGATACCACCGCGACTCGGATTTGCCGAGAGAGGAGTGTGGGAAGTACATGGCTGAGACACAGACCCAGCGCACCACACAGA
This sequence comes from Solirubrobacterales bacterium, assembly GCA_038231895.1. Taxonomy (GTDB): domain Bacteria; phylum Actinomycetota; class Thermoleophilia; order Solirubrobacterales; family Solirubrobacteraceae; genus JALYZC01. The sequence continues at coordinate 11,096 of JBBSIW010000038.1, forward strand.
CAAAGCGCACCGCCGCCGCCAAGCGTGGTGCCGCCACTCGCAAGCGCGCAGCGGCGAGCCGCAGCGCCAGCGCCAAGCGCGCCGCCGTAACCCGCGAGCTCAACCAGCGGAGCCCCATCCAGCAGGCCCAGGCCGTTGCCGAGCGCGCCGTCCTGATCCCGGTTGGCGCGGCGCTCACCGCCACCGACCGCGTCACCGAGACGGTGGGCGATCTGGCCAAGACGTATGGGACGCGCGCACGGGCGCAGAAGCGCATCGAGCGTGACGTCAAGCGCTTCGAGCGCCGTGGCTCCACGGCCCGCAACCGCGTCGAGCG
>JBBSIW010000039.1:0-11233 GCA_038231895.1 Solirubrobacterales bacterium
GTCAAGGCACCCGGCGCCGAGCACAGCCGAGAGAACGCACAGCACGCGCACGGATGCACCGACGCCACGAAGAGACGGGACCAACCGCGCGCGCCGTGCTGCTAGGAGATGATGTGGCCGCGCTTTGCGGACTTCGTCTACGAACCAGGAGGACCGGGTGATGTCAGGCAGTGAGGTCCACCATCCGCTCTTCGCGCGGTTGTGGACGCTGCTGGCTCGCCATGAGTCAAACGAGGGACGCGAGCACCGGCGGGAGCTTCTCCGCGGCCTGTCCGGACGGGTGCTCGAGGTGGGCGCAGGCGCGGGCACGAACTTCGAGCACTACCCGCAGACCGTGAGTGAGGTTGTTGCTGTCGAGCCCGAGCCCTACCTGCGCGAGAGGGCGCGAGCGGCAGCCGAAGCGGCGCCTATACCGGTCACGGTCGTTGATGGCGCTGCCGACGGGCTGCCGACCGAAGACGCTTCCTGCGACGCCGCGGTCGCCTGCCTCGTGCTGTGCTCGGTCCCCGACCAGGCGCAAGCGCTCGCCGAACTGCGGCGTGTCCTGCGCACGGGAGGGGAGCTTCGCTTCTATGAGCACGTGCTCTCGCATCAGCCGCGGCTTGCGAGCACGCAGCGCCTTGTCGATCGACTCTTCTGGCCGCGGGCGTTTGGCAACTGCCATACGGCCCGCGACACCCCCGCAGCCATCGAGGCCGCCGGCTTCGTTATCCAGGAGCAGCGCCGGCTGTGGGTGGCACCGGTTCCGGTCGTCTTCCCGGTGGCCACGCATGCGCTCGGCATGGCTCGTCGAGTCTGAGCCCGCCCGGCCCAGCACCATCATCGTCGGATGCAGCAACCACGGCCGACGACCCCGCTTCGTCGCCGCTCCGCCGTCGCGTTGACCGGGTCAGTTCGGCTGGGTGAACGCCATAAGCCGGCGCGCCTGCTTGCCCGCGCCGCTGTAAGCGAAGGCGGCCAACCGAGCCACCTCGCGATCAGCCAAGACGTAGAGAACGAAGTTGCCTCGACGCGAGCACTCGACGACCTGGGCATCGTGCAGCACCCGCAGGTGCCGCGACACCGTGGCCGTTGCCATGCCCACCGTGGCAGTGATCTCGCTGACGTTCTTACCGCCGGAGGCCAACGCCTCGACGATCCGCAGCCGGTCGTGGTTTCCCAGCGCCTTCAGCCGATCAGCAGCGACCGAGCGCACGAACTCTGGAGCCAGCCCGCTCCACGCCGGCACAGACCCGCCCGGCGCCGAACCGCCGTCTCCTCGGGCGAATCTGGGGCTGTGCTCGGGCATCGCGTCGGCGACCTCCAATAGCCCGGATTCCCGCATGTGGCGATCGTTACACCATTCACTGGCCGCTGGCTTCCCGACGTCCTGCCTCGCCTTCACCGCCAAACGTCTCTGCACTACGGTCAACCGGCACTCCGGCGGCCAGTTCTGACATTTCGCGAAGATGCTGCGCGACGCCGGCAACGACATCCTCGAGCAGCTTCCGGTCGACTCGTGCTTCAACGCGTAGAAGACGTTGGCGCCGTCGGGGCGACGCGTCACCAGTCAGCGCGGAGCGTCCTCGATCGTCCGCAGCCGCTCCTGGAACTCCTCGCTGGTGAGTTCGCCACGGGCGTAGCGGGCCTTGAGGACCCCGACGGGATCCTCGGACGAGCCAGGTCCGCGGCTGCCGGCTCTTCGCATCATGGACCGCATCATCCAACCCATGCCGCCCATCATCACGACCATGGCGACGACCACCAGCCAGGCCCAGCCGCCGCCCATATGGCCATCACCGAACCCGCCCTGCGCGACAACTGCGATCACGGCATTCATGCCGCGAGATGGGTTGTCAGCTCGACCGGGTTCCGCACGCAGTACACGCCCGGACAGTGTTCGTCGGCGCTGCGCTTGAGCTCTTCGAGCGTCTCTCTCGTAGCGTCGGCGTCGACTTCCAGGTGCCAGTCGATGCGCTCCACGGGCGCGTTGTCGGTGACGCCGAGGGCGCGGCTCATGTCGACCTCGGCCTCGGTGCGGGCCCGCACCGAGCGCAGCCGAATGCCCTGCCGGGCCGCCTCCTGGGCATAGGTCATCGCGTAGCACGCCAGCCCGCCCCAGAAACAGTAGGCCAGCGGGTTCGGCGCGCCACCGGTGCCGCCCATCGGCGGCGGGAAGTCAGCCTCGAACACGAACGGTTCGCCGTTGGGCACCGGGATGACGGCTCGGAATTGGGGCTGGCCCTCGCCGTTCTGCCATTCGCCATCGAAGCTGACGTGCTGTTTGAGCACGCTTGGGTCCTGTTCGGCCTTGGCGATGGTCTGCTTGAGGGCGTCGGTGTTGACGTTGTGCATGTGGTCGTCCTTTCGAGACGTGGGTTCAACTGGCGGGCGGGCCGCCGAGGAAGGCGGCAGACACGAGCAGGTAGGTAGCGACGCCGCACACGAGGAGAGCGAAGGCGCGTCCGAGCGTGCGTTGGGGCACGTACGTCGCAAACCTGGCGCCGGCGAGCGCTCCGGCCACGCATGCCCCCGTCATGGCAGCGGTGACGCCGAGGTCGAGGCTGCGTCCGGCCAGCAGGTGCACGGCAAGGCCGATCAGGGAGGTCGCGGCGATGATCGCTAGCGAGGTGCCGACTGCGGTGCGCATAGTGAAAGCCAGCGCGATGGCGAGTGTGGGCACGATGAGAAAGCCTCCGCCGACGCCGAAGAAGCCGGTCAGGAAGCCGACGAGCACACCGGCGAGCAGGTCGCGGGGCAGTCGCAGCGGCGGACAGGCGCCCCCGCCCTCCCAGGCGCCGCGGTCGGGGTCCTCCGCGTCGGCCTTGCGCCATGTCGCCGCCGCCGCCGCGAGCATGAGCAGCGCGAAGGCGGCCAGCAGGGCGGTGGCGCTGATGGACGCACCTGCGAGGGTGCCCGCGACGAGGCCTGGCAGAGCCGCCGCGGTGAACGAGCCGGCGTGGCGCCAGCACACTCTGCCTGCCCGCGCGTGCCCGAGACCGCCTGCGAGCGCGCCCGCGGTGACGACGACCAGCGACGCGGTCGTGGCTTCGGACACGCTCTGACCCAGCACGTAGACGAGCACGGGGACGGCCAGCACGGACCCGCCGCCGCCGAGCATGCCCACCGCGATCCCGATGGCCAGCCCGAAGGGGATGGCGAGCAGCACGGGGTCAGTCCGCGTCGCTTTCGGCTGTCTCGACGGGCCAGCCGCTGCGCTGCCACAGGGGCACGCCGCCCTCGACGACGTGGATGACGTGCCGTGCGCCGTAGTGCTGGAGGAGGCTTGCGCCGACGGCGGCGCGCTGGCCCGAGCCGCAGACGATGACGACGGGCCGGTCGGTGTCGATGCCGTCGGGGATCCGGTCGATGTCGTGATAGGGCGTGTGGACGGAACCGGGGATGTGGCCGGTGTCCCATTCGGCCTGCTCGCGGACGTCGAGGACCTGGGTTTCGTCGCTGTCGTTCTCCCAGCGGATGTGGAACTCGGGCACGGTGAGGCGTTCGGTGCGGGCGACGTCGCGGCGTTCCTCGCGCCAGCTGGTCATGCCGCCGGCGAGGTAGCCGGCGATGTCGGTGATCCCCACGGCAGCCGCCAGCGCGACGGCCTGGCGGGCGTCGTCGTCGTCGCGTCCGACGAGCACGACGGGCTGTTGCGGGTCGGCCAGCCACGCTAGCTTGGAGCCGAAGCCGGCGCGCAGCGCGGTGATGCAGATCGCGCCGGGGATGTGAGCCTCGTCGAACTGCAGCTCGGTGCGCACGTCGATCACCACCGCACCGTCAAGCTGGTGCTGTTCGACCTGGCGGGGCGCAAGCGGATGCGGCTCGCTGCTGTCGCGCAGCAGCGGCCCGCGGTTGATCGCCACGATGTTCTTGAAGTTCGGCGGCTGCGGCCCCAGCCCGGCCGTGGTCCGGGTGACGAACTCGGCCTCGTCGCCGATCTCCAGGAGCTCCTGGTGGGCGCGCTCGTAGGCGATCGTCGAGGAGATCTTCATGTCCATGCCGGGCCCGCCGCACAGCGACCCGCCCAGGTGCCCGGGCCACACCTCGCACTCGCCGGGCAGCGCCAGCAGCTTCTCGCGCAGCGAGTGAAAGATGTCGCGCGCACCGTCCTGCTTATCGACCGCGAGATCGGGGCGCGCGATGTCACCGACGAACAGCGTGTCGCCGGTCAGGACCGCCCAGGGCTCGGGGCCGCGTCCGGTGTCGATGAGCGCGAACGCGGTGTGCTCGGGGCGATGGCCGGGCGTGTACAGCGCACGGACACGGACCGCGCCGAGCTCGAGCTCCCAGCCGTCGTCGAACGGCTCGTGATCGTACTCGGCCTCGGCGGCCTGGTGGATGTGGATCGTGGCGCCGGTGGCGGCGACCAGCCGGCCGTGCCCGGACACGTGGTCAGCGTGGTTGTGGGTCTCCAGGATGTGCTCGATGCTGACTCCCAAGTAGCGCGCCAGGCGCAAGTACTCCTCGATGTCGAGCTTGGGGTCGACGACGGCGGCGATCCCGGCGTCCTCGTCGCCGATCAGGTAGCTGGCACAGCCGAGGTCGTCGTGGGTGATCTGGCGAAAGATCATGCGGACCTCCGATCGGGATGGGGCGCGCGGCAGCGCGCGGTCGGCAAGCCGGCCGCGATCCAGGCGTTCGTGCCGCCGTCGATGCTGGCGACGTCCGGGCGACGCTTCGCTTCGCCGCGAGCGGCAAGAGCGCTTCGATGGCCAGACCGGCACAAGAACGCGATCGGTCGGTCGCTGCGCACCTCGGCCAGCCCACGCCGTAGCTGCCCGAGCGGGATGTGCGTCGCGCCGGGAACGCGCGCCTGGGTGAACTCAGCGTCGCTACGGACGTCGATGATCGTCAGTCGGCCCATGAAGAACCGGTCGGACGCGGAGCTCACGGTCATCGTCTCTATGCGGGGAACGAAGCGCATCAGGCGTGGCCGAAGCGGACGTCGGGCAGGATTCGGTCCAGCGGCTTGGGGAGCCACCATGCCCACTTGCCGAGCAGGCGCAGCATCACCGGCACAAGCAGCAGACGCACCAAGGCGGCGTCGAGCAGGACCGCGATGCCGAGGATCACGCCCATCTCCTTGGGCGGCAGCGGACCGCTCAACGCAAAGGTGAAGAAGACCGCCACCATCACCGCCGCGGCGGCGAAGACCACGCGCCCGGAATGCGCCACCCCGCCAACCATCGCCTCCTTGGCATCCTGGGTGCGGTCCCAGTGCTCCTTGGCTGAGGAAAGCAGGAAGACCGTGTAGTCCATCGAGATGGCGAAAACCATCGCGAAGAAGAACACCGGCGCCCACGCATCGAGGAATCCCTGGGGCTCGAAACCGAGCAGGCCGGAGAGGTTGTCGTCCTGGAAGATCAGCTTGGCGACGCCGAAGGCGGCGCCGGTCGCCAACAGGTTCGTCAGCACGGCCGCCGCGGCGAGCAGCGGGGCCCGCAGCGCGACAAGCAGCAGCAGGAACCCGAGCGCGAGCACGACTCCGATGACCAGCGGCGTCTTGGCCGACAGCGCGACCTCGAGGTCGTGGTTCTCCGCGACCGCACCACCGACCAGCGCGCCGTCGGGAAGCACGCTTCGCAGGCGGTCAACCGTCGCTCCGATGGGCTTACCGGACGGATCGCCCTTGGGGAGGGCCTGCACCATGCTCCAGCCGCCCGCGCCGGGCTGGGGCGGCAAGGCTTGCGCGATCCCAGCGTCAGCCTTGACGGCTGCCATGACACGCTGCGCGTCGGCGCTTGGGGCGACGACCTGCAGCGCACCGGGAGCACCGGTCCCGAATGCCTGCTGAACCTGGTCATAGCCGGTGCGCGAGGAGTCGCCGGCGGGAACCACCTTGATCGACGGCATCCCGGTCTGCAGGTTGAGCACCGGGATCGCGAGAGCGAGCAGCGCGATGACGGCCACGGCGCCGTAGGCGACCGGCCGCTTCCACAAACGCTCCGCCCACGCGACGAACCGCGGCGAGCGGTGCTCGCCGGAGTGCGCCCACGGCAGGCTCCCCTTGTCCACCCGCGGGCCGAGCTTGGCCAGCACGGCAGGCAACAGCGTCAGCGTCGCGGCCAGGATGAAGCCGACCGCGAGCATGATCCCCAACGCCATCGAGCGAAACGCGGGGCTTGGTACAAGCATCACCGCGGTCAGCGAGATAAGGACGGTCAGGCCACTGAACAGCACGGCTTTGCCGGCGGTGTCCATCGTCTCGGCGACCGCGTCCTCGGCCGACAGCTCGGATCCGAAGAAGGCTCCGCGAAATCGCATCACGATGAACAGCGCGTAGTCGATGCCAAGCGCAAGAGCGAACATCAGCGCGAAGTTCATCGCCCAGATCGAGATGTCCAGCAGCTGCGTGCCGATGTACAGCGACCCAGCGGAGGCCACCAAGCCCAGGATGGTCAGCATCAGTGGCAGCCCTGCGGCAACCAGCGACCCGAACGCCAGCACCAGGATGATCATCGTCACCGGCCAGGAGATGACCTCGCTCTTGAGCATCGCGGAGCGGTTGGCCTGGTTGAAGTCCGACCACATCCCCGACGCACCCGTCAGCGAGACCTGCACTCCGCCTGCGCCCTTCAGCTCGGTCTTCAGGTCGTCCGCCGCGCGGACCATCTCGTTCGGGTTGTCAGCCGCGCCAGCCTGGATGACGGCGGTATGCCCGTCGCGGGAGATCGACTGACCGGCGCGCGGCGCGACCACGCCGGCGACGCGCGGGTCGGCCTTGAGCGTGCGCTGTGACGAGGTGATCGCCTGCTGGAAGGCAGGGTCAGAGACCGTGTTGGTCGATGAGTGCACGACCACCTGCAACGCACTCGACGACAGGCCCTTGAAGTTGCGATCGACGAGCGCGCGGGCCTTGACCGACTCAGACCCGGTCGCCTCCCAGCCGGCGCCCGACAGCGAGTGCTCGACCTTCGGGGCGAACACGCCCAGGGCGACAGCGACGATCGCCCACCCGACAGCGACGACACGGAAGTGCGTGGCGGTGTAGCGGCCCACGCGGCCGATCGGTCCGATCGAGCTCATCGGGCGACCTCCCGGGTGGCGGAGCGCAGTCCGAAGACGCGCGTGAGCACCAGTGAGACGGGACAGGCGCCGACGGCCACGAACAGCCACTGGTTGACGCCCACGAAGGCGGTCAACAGCAGAAACCACGGCGACACCACAGCGGCAAGCGCCGCGGAGAGCAACGTGACCGTGCCGGTCATCGCGAACAGCGCGCGCTCCAGCGGCCAGCCCGTCGTGGCGCACATGCGACTCACGCCGCACCCCCGCTCAGGATCACGTCGAGCTCGGCGAGCTGCTCGCGCAGACCCCCGCACACCTGCTCGCACAACGCGAACACCGTGTCGTCCGCGATCGCGTAACGGACGCTGGTGCCCTCCTTGGCGCGGCTGACGATGCCCGCCTGATGCAGGACACCGAGGTGCTTGGAGACATTCTGCTGCGAAACGTCAAGCGCCTTCACGAGCTCCCCGACCGTGGCCGACCCGTCACGCAGCCGGTCCAAAAGCTTGATGCGCATCGGCTCGCCGATGACACGGAACCGCTGCGCGATCATCTCCACCAGCGGGTCGGGGAGAGGGTGCGAAGTATCCATGAGCCAACTATACAACAGTGAAGTTGTATACGGCTGGATGGTGCCTCGGAGCCGGCCCCGGCCGCTGCGCGCTTCGCGCTTCGCGTTCAGACCTGCCGTGCCCACACGTTTCGACCGATCGCCATCAGCCGCGCCACCCGTCGTTGACGTTCAGGCATGTGCGCCACGCCGACTTTCAGACCACCAAGACCTACGTGGCCCTCACAGAGGCCCAGCCTGAGAGACGACCGCTGTCCACGGCGTTCGGCTCGAAGAGGGCGTCGACCAATCCGCTCAGTGCTGGTGTCCGTGGCCATGGTCTGCATGCTCGGTCGGGCTACCGACCACGCTGCCGGCACCAGGCACGGACTCACCGTGTTCGACGTGATCGTCGTGCGCAGTCGCGCCGTCGCACTCACCGACGCCGTCTTCTGGGAGTCCGGGATCGGCCTTGATGGTCTGCATCGACTGCCAGGTGATGCACAGGATCACCAGGGTGATGGCGAGGCCGATGATCGGGTCGCCAGCCTTGAAGCCGAGCGCGACGACGATCGCGCTCGCCACAACGGCGAGGCTGACGAAGCCATCAGTCCGAGCGTGATAGCCGTCAGCTACGAGCGCTGGGCTGTTGAGGCGCTTACCGGCCCGCAAGCGAACCTGCGCCGCGACCTCGTTGCCGATGAACCCGATCACGCCGGCAGCGGCGAGGGCCCACAGGTGCGTCAGGCTCTGGGGATGGATGAGGCGGTCGATGGCCTCGACTGCGGCGACGCAGGCGCTGACGAAGATCGTGGCAACGACGAAATAGCCCGCGCGCTTCTCCGCGACGAACGAGCGCAGGATGAACGCGACCCCAAGTGGGATCGCCGTGAGCGCATCGCCGAAGTTGTGAATCAAGTCCGCCAGCAACGCCACGCTGCCGGTGGCGATGAAGACCAAGCCCTGAAGGGTCGAAGTGACCAGCAGAGCAGCGAGGCTGATGCCGACGGTCTTCAGGCCGTCGCGCGAGCGCATGATCGTCCGGTCGATCAAGCCGTGGGAGTGCCCGTGGCCTTCGGCGTCGTGGCTGTGCCCGTGACCGCTGGGCTTTGTCTCGATCTCGCTCATGAGGCCTGCGCCGAAATGGTCATGGGGGCGCGATCGCCGAGAGTGAGGTTCTGGACGTGGAAGATGGCCTGGTCAAGCAGCTCCGCGACGTGGGCATCGTGCAGGGCGTAGAAGACCTGCTTGCCGCGACGCTCGCCGATGACCAGCCCGAGATGGCGCAGGCTGCGCAGCTGGTGAGAGACGGCGGAGGACTCCATGCCGACGGCCTCGGCCAGGGCGCCGACCGAACAGGGGCCCTCCTTGAGGTGGCCGAGGATCTGAACGCGCGATGGCGTGGCCAGCATCTGCATGCGCTCAGCGACGACGCGGGCGAGCTCAGCATCGATTGCCGGTGGGGACGTGTGCCCGTGAACGCCGTGACTCATCAGAACACATGATAGCTCCTTCAGCTATTCACTAGATGATGGTCGTCACCCCTGACGTCCATCTCTCGGAGGAACGGCTCGCAGCGCCGGCGTTTTAGTGGGCATCGAGGCGAGTCGCAGTCGACAGGCGGCGGCGGACGCGGAATTCCTTCGCTCCGGCCCGGCGGCTGCCTACCAATCGTGAGAAGCGCCTGCTCGCGCGTGATCTTCTTGGTAGGCCCACGGAGACAAAAAGCGGAGACAAAATTCCCGCGCCCCGGTCGCAAGCACGAAAAAGGCCTCCATTTGGAGGCCCTTTCCCAGCGCGCCCGAGAGGATTCGAACCTCTGACCTTCGGTTCCGTAGACCAGGCGCGGGCTCTGGGGCTCTCGTTCTGAGAGCCGCTCGACGGCCGCGCAACTTCTCCTCAAGCGGTCATCGCGGCCCACAGCCGAGGCACTCCCGGGCACGCGCTCGTCCCCAGGCCTGGAACACGATGGGGTATGTAGGATCGCTGCCAACCAGCGCTCGAGGAGTCACAGACCGTTGATAGATCGCATACGCACAGAACTCCAACAACGCCTCGACCAGCTCCTCGCCGAAGCCGACAAGCTCCGCCGCGCCTTGGCCGCGCTCGACCCGCGCGCAGGAGCATCGTCCACTCAGCCCGAGACCCCTCGGCCGGCGCCCCCTGCCGCTACAAGGCAGCGCGTACCTGAGGCGACCCACCCGCAGCGGCGCACGCCGCCCGGCGCGACCAAGGCCCGCGTGCTCGCAGCACTCGGTGATGGCAAGGCGATGACCGCTGGCGAGGTCGCCCAAGCCACCAGTCTCGCGCGCCCCACGGTCAGCACGACGCTGTCAAAGCTCTCAAAGAGCGGCGAGGTGCTCAAGGCCAAGCGCGGCTACCGGCTGCCCGCCTCAAGCCACGTGGACAGCACGCCCGAGCGCTCCGACGGGACCTGAGCGGCGGGCGCCCGCGACGCTGGTCGCAAACGTCGCGCACCTCCGGCGGAGGCGCGCCGACTTCTCAAAAACGCCTCGAGGCAAGCGAGACGCTAACCGGCCCCGTGTTGATCGCCGCCCGCTTGTCGAGCGGGCATGTCAGCGGCGTGCGTCTCGCGGGCCGAGGTCATCCTTGCGAACTACCTCCCCGGCGCCCGAGAGCACGTAGCGCATCCGGCGCCCGCGCTCGTCTCGATAGATGTAGATCTGGTCGCCGTTGACGCGGTGGCCTATCTCCACGGCACCGAGTCGATTCACGACGTCCTGTTGAGCGGGCGTCAGAACCCCCCACGTAGTCGAGATGGCCACCTACTGGCCCTCGCCATTGCTGTGCACGTACCTACCCCCCCGGTTGCCCTCGGGCCGAAACCCAGAGTCCTGTCGTGCTCGCCGAGCTGCATGCTGGTGTTGATGACCGAGTCTCAGCATGCCATTGGTCTGGACCCTACCTGGGCTCGCAGCTATATGTCGGGCGCGAATACCTCGCGTTTCGACCACGGCCTTCGCTGGGTCGGGCTGGCGATCTGCCACGTTCCCGACGCAGAACCGAGCCGGCGGATGAGCGTCAGCTACCGTCATCCTCGACAAGATGAGTGGCAGCGACCAGGCGAACGGGCCTGGTCGCTGCGACGAACAAGCGCTGCGCCGCCGAGCCGACCGACGAGTCCGGCGCCCGGCGCAGCGCAACGATGACGCTCGGCCCGTCGCGCTCCCCGGTGTGCTGGCGGAGTACATCGAGGGTCGACGGCGAACACCCGAGAAGGATCGCGAGTCCCTCTCGCCGCGAGGGCGTTGTCGACTGCGCATCTGCCACCGTGCGACGTGGTGCCTTCTCCGCTTCGCTCGGCTTTGGCGATCAACATCGATCCCACCGTCGTGCTCGGCTGCTTCGACCTCGACAACGACCTCGACCAGCGATTCGCGAGCGGATGGCACGGGACCCTTGCCGCCCTGCCGAAGCACCTCCGCGGCGGTGCGCTGCCAGGCGTCGTTGGCCATGTAGCGGAATCCGTCGTCGTACCGAGCGGGACGCGATGCTCCGGCGCCAGATCGAGGTGATGACGCCGGGCCGCTTCGCCCGGGTTCCGCAGTTGGAGGGCACACGGCGATGATTCTCGGGCCAGAAGCCCAGCGTTTCCGGGCTCTTCGGGCTCTTGGCTCGTGGCAGCGGTCCGGAAACGTGGGCACACGCTTACATCGAATGGGGTAGTAAAGA